>JAHFFL010000034.1 GCA_023247955.1 Candidatus Omnitrophota bacterium | reverse complement strand
GTCCGTTCATTTGACCTCCCCCAGCAGTTCCTTGTGCGAAAGGATAAAGGCGTCCAGCGCCTTGTGATTGACGTCAATCTTGGAATCGCCTTTCAATTTCTTCAAAAGCGCCTTGAACGCCTTTGTCCTTTTCTCGTTCAGCAAACGGTCATGGACTTGCCGTTTGACGGACTGAAAATCCTTGAGCGACGGAGGCACGCGGTCGGTGAGCTTAATCAGATGGTAACCAAATGGGGTACGCACAGGATCACTGATCTCGCCTTTCTTCATCCCGAACACCTTGTCCTCAAATTCCGGCACCAACTGGCCTTTTTGGAAAAATCCGATATCGCCGCCGCGGCGGGCTGTCGTGTCCACGGACTTCGCGCGCGCGGTCTCCTCAAAGTCCGCCCCCGCGGCGAGTTCGCCTTTGATCCTGGCGGCTTCTTCTTCCGTCTTCACGAGAATATGCGAAGCCCGAAGCATCAGCGGCGTCATAAACTCGTCCTTGTGCGTCTCGTAGTACTTGAGCGCTTCCTCGGAGGAGACCTCCACCTTTTTATCCACTTCTTCCTGGACAAGCTTGGCGACAACAATCCGGCGCTGAGCCACTTCCAAGAGACGCTGAACCTCCGCATCCTTGTCAATCCTGCGGCGCTTGGCCTCTTTCCACAGGTAGTGTTCGGACGCCATGTCCTCGATGAACTCCTGTCTTCGAGTGAGAGCGGTCTGGCGAAGCTCGTTTGGAATGCTCTCAATTTTGAGCTCGAATTCCTTCTCGGTAATCACGCCGCCATCAAAACGGGCAATCACGGTGTTATCGCCGGTGCGGCCGGAACAGCCGGCGGCGGTCAGGAGAGCGATCAACGACAGCCCTTTGAGCAACAACCAGGGATTTCGACAACTATTTTTAAAAGTCATTGGTGGATATTACCATAACGACCGGTACCTTGCAATCAACCCCTGGCCGCCCGCGTCGATTCCACCGCTTCCCTAAGAATGCGGCAATAGAGGTCGAAACCGACACTGGAGATAAAGCCGTGCTGTTCGGCTCCCAGGATATTGCCGGCGCCGCGTATCTCCAGATCTTCCATTGCCACGTGAAAACCCGAGCCCAGAAAGGTGTACCGCTCTATCGCCGAGAGCCGCTTTTTGCTTTCTTCGGTCAACACGCCGCCTTTGGGGATGAGAAAATAAGCATAGGCATTCCGGCTGAAGCGGCCGACCCGGCCGCGCAGTTGGTAAAGCTCCGACAATCCAAACAGGTCCGCGCGGTTGACAAACAGGGTGTTCGCATTGGGAATGTCTATTCCAGACTCGACAATGGTCGTGGAAACCAGCACGTCGATTTCGCCGTGAATAAATTTTTTCATCACCTGCTCGAGCTGTTTGGCCGGCATCTGCCCGTGGCCTACCCCCACTCTTGCCGCGGGCACCCATTCTGAGATTTTTTTCGCGACGCCTTCGATCCCCTTCACTCGGTTATGAATAAAAAATACCTGACCGCGGCGGTCCAGCTCCCTCAAGACGGCCTCCCGGATCATGGGGTCGCTGGACTCAATCACTCGGGTCTCTACCGGCTTTCTGTTTTTGGGCGGCGTCTGTATCGTGGACATGTCCCTGGCGTCGACAAGCGAGAGATACAACGTGCGGGGAATCGGCGTCGCCGTGAGCGTCAGGACATCCACAAGAAGTCTTAATTTTTTCAAATGCTCCTTGTGGCGGACCCCAAAACGTTGTTCTTCGTCGATGATGACCAGCCCTAAATCTTTGAAGCGCACGTCCTCGGACAGAAGACGATGCGTTCCGATCACGATATCGCAGCTTCCGGCACGCGCGGCTTCGACAGTCCGGTTCTGCGCGGAACGGGACTGGAAACGGGAAAGCATGTGGATAGTCACCGGAAAATTTTTCATGCGGCCGGTAAACGTCTCGAAATGCTGTTCGGCAAGCAGTGTCGTCGGAACAAGCAACGCCACCTGTTTGCCGCCCATCACCGCTTTGAACGCGGCCCTTAAAGCGACCTCCGTTTTCCCGTATCCCACGTCGCCGCAGAGAAGCCGGTCCATCGGCATCGGCGATTCCATGTCGCGCTTGACCTCCGCGATGGCCCGGGCCTGGTCTTCGGTTTCCTCGTAAGGAAATTCCTCCTCCAGTTTCTTTTGCCAATCGGTGTCTTTCTGAAATGCATACCCTTGAAGCGCCTTCCGCTTGACCTGAATATTCAAAAGCTCGGAGGCAAAAGACAAGACGCCTTTTCTTGTTCTTTCCTTGAGCCGCTGCCAGCCTCGGGTACCCAGCCGCGACAGCTTGGGCCGCAGTTTGCCGAAAGCCACGTAGCGCTGGATAAGGCGCAGGTCCCGCACCGGCACGTATAAAATATTTTTGTCCGCGAACTCAAGCGCAAAATGGTCTGACTTTATTCCGCGGTAACGCGCGATCCCATGCAGCACGTGGACCACAAAATCTCCGGTCTCAATGTCCACAAAAGGGTCCACCGGAATTTCTTGCGAAATCAGGGAAGCGCGTGGTTTTTCGAGGCGGCGTAATTTTTCTTTGACCGGCAGAAAGATCACCATGCGATGCGGCTCCAGCATTTGTCCGGTCACCGGATCAAACGCGTGAATGGCCTGGACTGATTCGTCATCGAAGTCCACGCGCACGGGGAATGAAAAATCGGCGGGAAAAATATCCACGGTGCTGCCGCGGACACTGAACTCTCCTTTATCCCCTATCCGCTCCTGGCGCCGGTAACCAAAGGCCACCAGTTGCCCGGCCAGGGTCTCCAAAGCAATTTCTTTTCCGGTATAGAGTTCAAGGGTTTGAAACATGGGCGGACTTACATCTTTGTGGGTGCGGAAACTCCCAAGAGTTCAAGGCCCGTGCGGATTACCTGTTGCGTGCCGAGCAGCAGCATCATGCGCGCCTGGGTGAGCGACGCCTCTTCGGTCACCACGCGGTTTTCGGCGTAAAACTTATGAAACGCGGAGGCTGCTTCCTGCAGATAAGGCACCAGGCGGTAGGGCTCTAGCGTCCGCTCGGCTGCGAGCACGGCTTCCTCAAACTGGATGAGAAGTCTCAAAAGCTCCGCCTCCGCCGGCTGCGTCAAAAGCTCCAGGCATCCGGTTTTGTCCCAATCCACCGCGAGCCCTTTCTCCCGATGAAGTTTTCTGACGCTTTCAATTCGCGCGTGGGCATACTGAATGTAAAAGACGGGATTTTCAGGCGTTTGGCTTTTGGCAAGTGACAGGTCGAAATCTAGATGCGCGTCGAATTTGCGCATCAGAAAGAAAAAACGCCCCGCGTCCTTGCCAACGGCGTCCAGGATCTCCCTCAGCGTCACAAACTCGCCGGCGCGGGTCGACATCCTGAGCATTTTCTCACCCTCAAACAAAGTGACCAACTGCGCGATCAAAATCTCAAGCCGCTCCCTCGGATATCCGAGCGCCTCGACGGCCGCCTTGAGTCGCTGGATGTAGCCGTGATGGTCGGGTCCCAGGATATCGATCAGAAAATCGTAGCCCCGCCCGAGCTTGTCTTTGTGGTAGGCGATGTCCGGCAAGAGATACGTGGTGGTCTTGTCGCTTTTAATCAGCACGCGGTCTTTGTCGTCTCCGAGGCGCGTGGACTCAAACCAGACGGCGCCGTCTTTCTCATAGACAAAGCCCTTTTGTTTCAAAAAGCCGAGGGCTTCCTCCACTTTGCCGGACCTCATCAGAGACGCCTGGCTGAAATAATGGTCAAACTCGACGCCAAAATCCTTCAAATCCTTTTGGATGCCCTCCAGGATGAATTCTTTTCCGTAACCGGAGAAAAAATCTTCGGGCTTGTCGCGAAGCGCCTTGCCGTCCCGCAAGACAAGCGCCTTGGCCATGTCACGGATATACTCCCCTTTGTAACCGTCTTCGGGAAATTCACTCGGGACGCCAATCTCGGTCAGATAACGCGAACGGATGGACCGCCCCAGCCAGTTGATCTGGACACCTTCATCGTTGTTGTAATATTCTTTCGTGACCTTGTGTCCGCAAAATTTTAAAATCAGCGCGAGCGAATCCCCGAGCGCCGCCTGGCGCCCGTGGGCCACCGTCAGCGGCCCCGTCGGGTTGGCGCTCACGAACTCGAGCAAAATTTTCTTCGGCTTTAGTTTAGGGCGGCCGTAGTTCCCGCCCTCTTTTTCGATGCGCAGGACGACGGCGGCGATCTCCTTCGTGGAATAATAAAAATTGATGAAGCCGGGCCCCTCCACGGCGATCTTGGATACGCGTTCTTTAAGCGCCGAACGCCCCAGGAGTTCATTCAACTGCGCGAGAAGCGCTTCGGCCAGCGGGCGCGGAGGCCGGCGAAGCTCCTTGGCCAGCCGCAGGACAATCGTGGAAGAGATTTCGCCGAACTTGGGCTCGCGCGGAATTTCAAACGAGGACTCAACCAAACCCTCAAGCCCCTGCGGCTGCGGTTCGGCCAAGGTCTTTTTCAAAGCGCCGGTAAAAAGCCGGATCAGTTCCTGTTTGATGGGTGGAATCATTTTAGAAAATGACGCTTGGGGGCATCTCCCCACAAGGTCTCCAGGTCATAAAACTTCCTCGTCTCATGGTAAAAAACGTGCACGATCACATCACCGTAATCAAGCAGCACCCACACGGCCTCGGCGTAGCCCTCTTTCACGCGGGCCCTCAAGCCCTCTTTCTTCATGGATGTTTCAATGTGGTCGACAATCGCCTTGACGCGCACCGACGACGGGGCGCTCGCGACCACGAAATAGTCGCACAGACCCGACCGTTCGGCCATTTCCATGACGACGATATCTTCGCCTTTCCGCTCGTCGGCGGCGCGGCAGATATGGTTTATTTTCTCAAGCGGCTCGATGACTCACCTTTGCCTTAAAATAAACCCCGAGCAGCGACACGGTTTCGGGCGGAACAAGACCCTTTACGCTTTTTCCCGATACCAGACGCCGGCGAATCTCCGAAGCGGAAACCTCAAGCGCGTCAAACGGCATGTAAATCACGCCGTCGGGGATCCGCCCCACGCGCGCGCCCGGCCGCGACCACACGACAAAGCGGCAGAGCCGAAGCACTTCCGGCAGGGACTTCCAGCGCGACAAATTCTCAAGCGTGTCGGCGCCGGCTAAAAAATAAAGGACCGCCCGCTTCCCAAATTTTTTCCTGAAGGCCCTCAGCGTGTCTACCGTAAAAGACGCGCCCTTTCTCTTGGTCTCGTAAAGCGAGATTGAAAAATGCGCTTCGTTTCTTAAGGCGGCGCGCAGGAGCTTGACGCGAAGGGAAACTGGAAGCAGCTCCCTGCCGGATTTCAGCGGGGTTTGGTGCGAAGGGACAAAGAAAAGTTTATCCAGGTTCAGCTCCGCCTGGGCCGCGCGGGCCAGCTTCAAGTGGCCCAAATGCACGGGGTTAAAACTCCCGCCGAAGATGCCGACTCTCATGTGTCATTGCGAGCGAAGCGAAGCAATCTCTGTTGAATCTTATCGCAAAGATTGCTTCGTCGTCGCTGCGCTCCTCCTCGCAATGACAGTTTAATTCCGCACCTGTCCGTTTCCCAAGACAACGTACTTGTAAGAAGTGAGCTCCTCAAGACCCATCGGCCCGCGCGCGTGCAGTTTGTCCGTCGAAATCCCCATCTCCGCCCCCATGCCAAACTCGCCGCCGTCGTTGAAACGTGTGGAGCAGTTCACGAAGACGCAGGAGCTGTCGACGGCTTCCGTAAACGCGGCCGCGCTTTTTTTATTTTCCGTCACGATCGCGTCGGAATGCCGGGAGCCGTATCTTTCGATATGCCGTACGGCCTCCGCGAGATCCTTCACCACGCGAACGGATAAAATCAAATCCAGATACTCCGCAGACCAGTCTTCTTCCGTGGCCTTTCGTACGCCGAAGACAAGCGAACGGGTCTTGTCACAGCCCCTCAGCTCCACGCCTTTTTCTTTAAGCAGGCCGCCTATCCTCGGGAGGAATTTTTTTGCGGCGGCTTCGTGCACGAGAAGCGTTTCCATCGCGTTGCAGACCGCGGGATTTTGCAGCTTCGCGTTCAAGACGATCGCCTCTGATTTTTTGAGGTCCGCGTCCTTGTCCACATACACGTGGCAGACCCCTTTGAAATGCTTGATCACGGGGACCTTCGAGACCGCGGCAACTTCACGGATCAGCCCTTCGCCGCCGCGCGGGATCACCAGGTCAATGGACTCCTGAAGTCCCAGGAGAAATTTCACGGCCCCGCGGTCACTGGTATCGACAAATTCAAAAGCGCCGGCAGGAACTCCTTTTTTTTCGGCCGCGGCGGCAAGCACGCGGTAAAGCGCGCGGTTCGAGCGTAGCGCCTCGCTCCCCCCTTTTAAGATCACGCTGTTGCCGGACTTGAGACACAGCGCCATGCAGTCCGCAGTCACATTCGGCCGGGATTCGTAAATGATCAGGATCACGCCGATCGGCACGCTGACCTTTTTGATCACAAGGCCGTTCGGTCTTTTTCTCACGGACAGCGTCCGTCCCACGGGGTCGGGAAGTTTGGAAATCAGCGTCAGAGAATCGGCGATGCCGGCAATTTTTTTTTCGTCCAAACGCAGCCGGTTCACGAGCGCTTGGGCCAGGCCGTTTTGTTCGGCCCTGACGACGTCCTTTTTATTCTCCGAAAGGAGATAATTTTTTTTCGCACGCACCGCGCGCGCCATCGCCAGAAGCGCCCCGTTTTTTGCCTTGGTCTTCAGCAGTGAGAGCGCGAACGAAGCGTATTTGGCCCGAAGCGCAGTCTGTCTCAAAGCATCGTTCGACATCGTCTGTTTCATCGCTTCATCGCGTCCTGTTCAGGTGGCGGATAAGATGGGCGGTCCAGTGCTTGCGTGCGCCGCGCTTGGCTTTATGGGGCAAAAACAATGTCCCGACGTCCTCGCCTTCAAAGATCAGGGGAAGAACATTTTTCATACGGCCATCCGCGAGCACTACCGGTATTCCGGAGCTCACGCTGATTTCCACCGCCTTGAGTTTGGAACGCATCCCACCGATCGTCATCGCGTTTTTCTTGTCTTTAGCATGCGAAAATACCGAAGCGTCCACACGCGGCACCTGCCGTAGCCGGTGCTTGTCATGGCCATGCCGGCCGTTTTCATAAAGTCCGTTCGTGTCCGACAAAATGATCAGGAGATCGGCCTCCACCAAGACGGAAAGCAGCGCCGACAGCCGGTCGTTGTCGCCGAAGCGGATTTCATCGGTGGCGACCGTGTCGTTTTCATTGATGACCGGCACAAGGCCCCATTTTTGTATTTCTTTGAGCGTCCGCTTTGCGTTTAAAAACCGCGTCGTCTGCGCCAGGTCTTCCCAGGTGAGCAGCACCTGCGCCGTCGAAAAACCCGCGCTTGAAAAGGCCTCTTCATAACACTGCATCAGATAACGCTGCCCCACCGCGGCGGCGGCCTGCAGACCCTCCATAGTCCGGGGGCGTTTTTTCATTTTAAGCAGCGTCATCCCCGCGCCGATGGCTCCCGAGCTTACGATGGACACACGAACGCCTTTTTTCAGGTAAACGGCGATCTGGGAAGCGAGCCGGCCTATCATCAGGGGATCAAAGCTCCCCTGCTTGGTCAAGACCGAGGTCCCAACCTTTACGACCAGATTTTTTGTATTTTTCAGGAAGGGTTTTCTCATGGCATCCTCGAACGGATTTCTCTCAGTTTGTTCAAAAGCGCGTCCACCCCTTCGCCGGTCACCGCCGAAACCGCGAAAATCTCTTTTTTGATTTTTTTCCTGAATTTCCTGAGACTTTCTTCCGCGAACGGGACGTCCATCTTGTTGGCTACGATGATCTGCTCTTTTTCAGCGAGCTTCTCCGAATAACTGGACAGCTCCTTATTCAGCGCGTGGTAATCCGAAACCGGGTCCCGCCCATCCACCGCGGCGAAATCAATCACGTGAAGCAAAAGACGCGTGCGTTCGACGTGTTTTAAAAACTCGATTCCCAAACCTCGTCCCTCATGCGCCCCCTCGATCAGGCCGGGAATATCGGCCATCACCAGCGCTTCCCCGTCCTGGAATTTTACCACACCCAGGATAGGATTTTTAGTGGTAAAAGGGTAAGCGGCTATCTTGGATCGGGCATTGGACACGCGGGAGATCAGCGTCGATTTGCCGGCGTTCGGGAAACCGATGAGCCCCACATCGGCGATAAGCTTGAGTTTCAGCAGGATTTCTTTTTCTTCGCCGGGGGCACCCTCAGTCGCATCGTTGCGCTTGTCATTTCCCCGTCCTCCGGAGCCGCCTTTGCACACCTCGACGCGGGCGCCGACGGCATCCAAATCTTTTAGAAATTCTCCTGTCTTCTGATCAAAAACCTCGGTTCCCGGCGGCACGCCCAGCAGCAGATCTTTTCCACAATAACCGGTTTTGTTGTTGCTCGAACCGTTCCCGCCGTTTTCGGCGGAAAAATAACGGTTGAGTTGAAAATCCAGCAGCGTTTGGATATTGGTTCGCGCTTCGATGATTACCGAACCGCCGTCGCCGCCGTCGCCGCCGGTGGGACGGAAATGGCGCGGGCGGCTGCGGTCCAGACTGTGACATCCTTTGCCGCCGCGACCCGCGGCGCAGACAATGACAGCTTCATCGACAAACA
>JAHFFL010000033.1 GCA_023247955.1 Candidatus Omnitrophota bacterium | reverse complement strand
GGTGATGGCGTTGACCGAGGCAATTGTCAAAAAAGCCGCGCAGGATGTTTTTGGGACGCTGGTGTTTGAGGCCGGAGGGGTGACGATCGACCTGCGCGAGTGGAAGCGGGTCTCCTTCGCCGAGATCATGCTTGACCGGTTCGGGATACGGCCCGAGGACCCCGTCGGGGCATGGGTCGAGAAACTGAAGAAAAAAGGCGTTCAAGTCGGAAAAAAAGAAGACGACATCTCGCGGACGCAGCTGATTAATCTTGTGGGGGAGATTCTCGAACCGGGCACCGGTCTTTCCAAGAAAGAAAGTCGTCCCGTGCTCGTGACGGATTATTTCACCGAGCTTTGTCCGCTCGCGAAGAAAAATAAAAGCAACCCCGCGCTGAGCGAGCGCTTTGAGCTTTATATCGGCGGCATGGAGATCGCCAACGGTTATTCGGAGCTGAACGACCCGTTGGACCAGCGCGAGCGTCTTGAGCAAGAGCTCAGAGAAAAAGGCAAAGCGTGCACGGCCCAGACGCTGGATGAGGATTTTATCCTGGCTCTGGAGTACGGCATGCCTCCGGCGGGAGGGTTGGGGATAGGCATCGACCGGCTCGTGATGCTTTTGACCGGCCAGCCGTCCATCCGCGAAGTGATTCTTTTTCCGCAGATGCGAAAGGACGCATGAGTTACGAGGCGTGGATCGCCAAACGTTATCTCTGGTCGAAAAGACGGCACCCGTTTGTCGGCGTGATCAGCGTGATTTCGATTCTCGGGATAAGCGTCGGCGTGGCCGCGCTGGTAGTCGTGCTCGCGGTAATGAACGGTTTTGACGAGGATTTAAAATCCAGGATCATCGGGACTCGCGCTCACCTGATCGTCGAAAAAGACGGTTTGTTTGATGACGCGCCGGCGGTGATGGAGCGCCTCAAATCCGTTCCGTCGGTCGCGGGCGCGGCGCCGTATGTCGAGGGGCAGGCGCTGATTCAAAGTGACGGAGCAGGCAGCGGCGTCCTTGTCCGCGGCGTGGAGGTGAACGAGGAAAGGCGGGTCTCCAAATTTTTCAACTATGTGACACAGGGGACACTGACCGAAAAACCAAACGGCGTCGTGGTCGGCTGCGAGCTCGCGCGGCGCTTCGGCCTGAGGCTCGGCTCGCAGTTTCAAATTTTAAGCCAGGACAAGGCCAAGCCCCTGCCGTACACGGTGGAGGGGATTTTCACGTCCGGCATGTATGACTATGACGCGAATTTGGTTTTTTTGAATCTTCGCAGCGCGCAGGAATTATTTTTATTGAAAAATAATGTCAGCGGTGTTTCCGTGTATTTGAAAGATTCCGGCGGAGCGGCCCGAGCCAAGCGGATGATTCAGAAAGAACTGGGTTATCCGTATTTCGTGCACAGCTGGATGGACCTCAACAAAACGCTTTTTGGGGCGCTGCGTCTCGAAAAGACCGTGATGTTTTTGATTCTCGCGTTGATTATCCTTGTAGCCAGTCTCAATATCGCCGGAAGTCTCACGATTCTGGTAACGGACAAGACCAAGGACATCGGCGTCCTGAAGGCGCTCGGAGCGCTTCCCTCGAGTCTCGTCAAAATATTCGCGGCCTGCGGTTTGCTCGTCGGACTCACGGGTGCCGGCACGGGACTCGCGATAGGCGCGGGGATTTGCTGGTCGATCCAGCGGTTCAAGTGGGTGGAATTGCCCAAGGAGATTTATTATTTTGATCGTTTACCGGTGCAGATGAACGCCGCCGACCTGTTCTCGATTTTTTTGGTGGCGGTAGGGCTCAGTTTTCTGTCCGCGCTTTATCCGGCATTCACGGCGGGGCGCTTGAATCCCGTGAAGGCGCTGCGTTATGAATGATTTACTGGGTTCAGACATTTCTTGTGAAACAAGTATTGAAGCGTCGGGTATCAGCAAGGTATACTGGGATGGCAGCCGCCGGCTTGATGTGTTGACGGACGTCTCTTTTTCGGTAAGACCAGGCGAAGCGGTCGCGATCGTGGGGCCTTCGGGCTCGGGCAAGACGACGCTGCTGAATATTTTGTCGGGGCTCGATGAACCCTCCGCCGGACAGGTACGGATCGGGGGCGTTGGTATCCACGGGCTCGGCGAGGACGCGAAGGCCGCCTTTAGAAACGAGAATATCGGTTTTGTTTTTCAGTTTTATCATTTGCTCGCGGAATTCACGGCGCTTGAGAACGTGATGCTGCCGGTATTGATTAGAAACCACGCGGCCCCGGATGGGGCGGCTCGCCGCCGCGCCGAGACGCTCCTTTCGCGCGTGGGGCTTGCGGAGCGGGCGGTGCATTTTCCGGGCGAGCTTTCGGGCGGCGAACAACAGCGTGTTGCGATCGCGCGCGCGCTGGTCAATGGCCCGAAGATTTTGTTTTGCGATGAACCGACCGGGAATCTCGATCCTCGGATGGCGGATGAGATTGTCGGGATCATTCGCGATTTTTTTTATGAGGATGGCCGCTGCGCGGTTATCGTGACGCACGACGAGAAGATCGCGGGCATGGCGGACCGCGTACTGAGGATGGAAGAGTTAAACCGGGGATAAGGGGTAAGTAAGAAATAATAGGGAAAATTATGGGGCTTAAGATTTTTTTGAATGACAAATTGGTCGACAAAAAAGACGCTGTTGTGAGTGTTTTTGACCACGGACTTCTGTACGGCGACGGAGTGTTTGAGGGGATACGCTCTTACGGAGGGCTGGTGTTCAAATTAAGAGAGCACTTGGACCGGCTTTTTGAGTCGGCGCATACGTTGACGCTTGAGATCCCGATGTCCAAAAATGCGCTGGAGAAGGCCGTGATCCAGACCCTTCAGGCCAACCGGCTAAACGACGCGTACATCCGTCTCGTGGTCACGCGCGGCACCGGTGATCTGGGACTTGACCCGCGCAAATGCCTCAGGGCCACGCTTTTTATCATCGCCGACAAGATCTTGCTGTACCCGAAGGAATACTATGAAAAAGGCCTGGTGCTCGCGACGGTGCCGACGGTGCGGAATCATCCCGAGGCGCTGAACCCCCAGCTCAAGACGCTGAATTATTTAAACAATATTCTCGCAAAAATCGAGGCGACAAACGCCGGCGTGAATGAGGCGATTTTGCTCAATGCGCAGGGGTACGTCACCGAGTGCACCGGCGAAAATATCTTTTACGTCAAAGGACGCGAGATCACGACTCCGCCGCCTTACGTGGGGATTCTTAAAGGGATCACGCGCGAAGTCGTGATGCGCCTCTCCAAGGAAAACGGTTTTTCCGTGAGGGAAGAGGTCTTCACCCGCCACGATCTTTATACGGCCGACGAAGTTTTCTTGACTGGCACCGCGGCGGAGATAGTCCCGGTGGTGAAAATCGACAACCGCGTGATAGGCGCCGGTATTCCGGGGAAATCGACGCTCATGCTGATGAAAAAATTCAGGAAGCTGACGCCCAAAGAAGGGGTGAGATACAGAGCAGTCGGTAGACAGTAGTCAGGGACCAGGAAAACAGGAGAACTTACCATTAGTCTCTGCGACGAATGCGGTAAAAACAAGGCCACGGTGCATTTAACGGAAATCATCAACGACCAGATCACGAAGCTCAACCTTTGTGAGTCCTGCGCGAAGCGGAAGGGGTCGGACGTCGAACAGCACTTCGGGATCGCGGACCTCTTGTCCGCGCTTTCGGACGTGGAAACGCCGGCGCAGCCCGGCGGCGGGATCCCTTCGCCTTCAAAAAACAAGTGCCAATCCTGTGGCCTGACTTACGAGGATTTTAAAAAGATAGGCCGGCTCGGCTGTAGCGAATGTTACACGACTTTCAAGCCAAGTCTCTTGCCGCTTCTGAAACGTATTCACGGTTCGAACCAGCACACGGGAAAATCCCCCACCCCTACGGCGCTGAGGGAGCTTAAGAGCAACAACAAGCTTCATGAGGAATTGGACGCCGCCAAGCAGGAGCTGCTCAAGGCCGTCAAAAAGGAGGAGTTCGAGGAAGCCGCCGCGCTCCGGGACAAAATCAAATTCATCGAGAAAAAAATCAAGGATGCCGACAAATGAACGCTAAAAGGCGGCGCACGTGAAAGTAGACCCCCTTTTAAAACAGACCTGCGAGTGGCTTAAAGGGACCGGCCCCAATTCCGATATCGTGATGAGTTCGCGGGTGCGCATCGCGCGGAACATCGACAAGAGCCCTTTTTCGCATTGGGCTTCTAAAAAAGAAGAAAAAGAGACGTTGGAGAGTCTCGAAGCGGCGGTGCTTTCGACTGACATGATGAAGAACAGTCTCACGGTGCGCATGAGCGAGATCGATGATGTGGACAAGCAGTTTTTGCTGGAACGGCACCTGATCAGCCGCGAGCTGATGGTACGCCCCGAAGCCAAGTCCGTCATGATCGGCGACAAGGAAGTGGTCAACCTTATGATCAATGAAGAAGACCACCTGCGGCTCCAGGTCATGCAGTCCGGTTTCAATCTCCAGGAATGCTGGCGCATCGCCAGCCGCCTCGACGACATGCTGCACAAAAAGGTAAAGTTTGCGTTTCATTCCGATTGGGGTTATTTGACGGCTTGTCCCACAAACACCGGTACGGGACTTCGGGCATCGGTCATGCTGCATTTGCCGTCGCTGGTGATGACCAAACAAATCAACCGCGTATTGCAGGCGATCACGAAGCTCGGTATGACTGCGCGCGGGTTGTACGGCGAAGGTACCGAGGCCGAGGGAAATTTTTTCCAGATTTCCAATCAGATCACGCTCGGCTCCGCGGAGGAAGATATCATCGACAACTTGGAAAGGATCATTCGCCAGGTGACCGGTCATGAGGAAAACGCGAGGAAGACGCTGATGAAACAGAATCGGGAAGTGCTGCAGGACAAGATCTGGAGATCCAACGGCACCCTGCGCAGCGCGCACATCGTGAACACGAAAGAGACGATGACCCTTCTCTCAATGGTGCGGCTGGGCGTGGATATGGGGCTCATTACCGACATTGACCGACGCGCAGTGAACGAGCTTTTTATTCTCACGCAGCCGGCGCATTTACAAAAAATCGAAGGACGCGTTTTGAGTTCGGCGCAAAGAGATATCAAGCGGGCCAATTTGATTCGGAGGCGGCTGGAAGGACTATAGCTAAAAATTACCGTCATTGCGAGCGAAGCGAAGCAATCTCTGTGAACATAGATTGCTTCGTCGCTATTGCTCCTCGCAATGACACTAGAGGAGAAGGGTATGTTTAATAAATTTACCGAACGCGCAAGAAAAGTCATTCTCCTGGCCAAACAGGAGGCCAAACGGTTCAACCATGATTATATCGGGACGGAGCATATTCTTCTGGGGCTTCTCCGCGAAGGAGAGGGCGTGGCCGCTGCGGTGCTGCAGAGTCTGGGCATGAACCTGAATAATATCCGTCTCGAAGTGGAAAAACTGGTGCAGGTCGGACCGACCACCGTGGTTTCCGGTGATTTGCCGTTTACGCCCAAAGCCAAAAAGGTCATGGAGTTGGCGATGGAGGAAGCAAGGACTCTCGGGCACAACTACATCGGCACCGAGCATCTCTTGCTTGGGCTCATTCGCGAAGGCGAAGGGGTTGCCAGCCAGGTGTTCATGAACATGGGGCTTGATCTTGAGAAGGTTCGCGAAGAAGTCATTAAGCTTTTGGGCTCAACGACGCCGGGTTCACAGTTCAGTCCCGGTCCCGGCGGTCCGCAAGGTCCAAGCCCCAGTTCTGTTTCAAAGACCAAAACGCCGGCACTCGATGCTTTCGGCCGTGACCTGACGCGTCTGGCAAAAGAAGGCAAGCTTGATCCTGTGATCGGTCGCGACGACGAAATTGACCGCGTGATGCAGACACTTTCGCGGCGCCGCAAAAATAATCCCGTACTGCTTGGTGAAGCCGGCGTGGGAAAGTCCGCGATCGTTGAGGGATTGGCGCAGAAGGTAATGAGCGGGGACGTACCCGAGATCTTGAGGAACAAAAGGATCATCACACTGGATTTAGCGCTGATGGTTGCCGGCACAAAATACCGCGGACAGTTTGAGGAGAGGATCAAGGCGGTGATGGATGAGATCAAACGCTCGGAAAATATCATCATGTTTGTCGATGAACTTCACACGCTGGTCGGCGCCGGCGGCGCGGAAGGGGCGATTGATGCCTCCAATATCCTGAAGCCGGCCTTGGCCCGCGGCGAAATCCAATGCATCGGCGCGACGACGCTGGATGAATACCGCAAGTACATCGAAAAAGACGCGGCGCTTGAGCGCCGGTTCCAGACCATCATCGTCGACCCGCCGAGCGTCGAGGAGACCATACAGATTTTGCGCGGCCTGCGCGACAAATACGAGGCGCACCACAAGATCAAGATTCTCGACTCTGCGCTCGAGGCCGCGGCCAAGCTCTCCGACCGCTACGTCGCGGGCCGTTTTTTGCCTGATAAGGCGATAGACGTCATCGACGAGGCGGGGGCCCACGCGCGCCTGTCCACGCATACGGCGCCGCCCGAAGTCAAAGACCTCGAGAAAAAGCTTGAGCTTTTAAAAAGGGAAAAAGAGGACACGATCAAAGAGCAGGATTTCGAAAAGGCCGCCGCGCTCCGCGACCAGGAAAGGGACCTGCGCCGCTTGCTCGACAAGACCAAAAAGGAATGGCTGGAGGCTCGCTCCAAGGTTGAGCTTGAGATCGGCGAGGAGGAAATCGCCAGGATCATCGCCAAATCCACCGGCATCCCGATCTCGAAGCTTGAGGAGAAGGAGAGCGCGCGCCTTTTGCGCATGGAAGACGAGCTTCGCCGGCGTGTCGTCGGGCAGGAAGAGGCGATCACCTCCATTGCCCACGCGGTGAGGCGTTCCCGCGCCGGACTCAAGGACCCGCGCCGCCCGATCGGGTCTTTTATCTTTTTGGGGCCTACCGGCGTCGGAAAGACGCTGCTCGCGCGCGCGCTCGCGGAATTCATGTTTAATGATGAAAACGCGCTGATCACGTTTGACATGTCCGAGTACATGGAAAAATTCAACGTCTCGCGGCTGGTCGGAGCTCCTCCGGGCTATGTCGGCTATGAGGAAGGCGGCCAGCTGACGGAGCGTGTGCGGCGGCGGCCTTACTGCATCGTGCTTTTCGACGAGATTGAGAAGGCGCATCCCGATGTTTTTAACATGCTGCTTCAGGTGCTTGAAGAGGGTCGGCTCACCGACTCCTTGGGAAGAAAAGTCGATTTTAGAAATGTGCTCCTGATTATGACCTCGAATATCGGCGCGGATCTTCTGAAAAAACAGGGGAGCATCGGTTTCAAGAGCCAGGAATTCGCCGGCGATTACAAAGAGATGAAGACGCGGCTTCTCGAGGAGGTAAAAAAGACGTTTAAACCCGAATTCATCAACCGTGTCGACGACCTCGTGGTGTTCCAGAAGCTGACCCGCCAGGATCTCGAGAAGATCATCGACATCGAGGTCGATGGCCTGAAAAAACGGCTCACGGACAAGGACATCGAGATACAGCTGGATCAGAAGGCCAAGGAATTCCTGATCAACAAGGGATTCGACCTGATGTACGGCGCGCGTCCTCTCAAGCGGACCTTACAAAAGTATCTGGAGGATCCGATCGCCGAGGAAATTATCTCGAAAAGGATACGTCCGCGGGAAGTGATACACGTCTCCGTAAAGGACGATGAGCATCTTCTTTTTGAACAAGGCCTGAACGCCCATCAAGCGTGAAATCGGGACGTGAAAAGAGAAGGGCGCTGGTTCGATGGGTGGTGGTGGGCGCTACCCTGTGTGCGGCGTTACTTTTTTTAACGATAAGAAAAGAAGCGCTCGAGAAACAAATCGTCACCCTTTTTTCGTCGCTCTTGAGCCATAAGGCGGACCTTAAAGTCCATATCGGGAAGGTCAAGAGTCGTTTTTTGGGATCGATAAAGTTTGAGGACGTACGGGTCAGTGACCGGTGGTCCGGAGTTGAAAGCTCGGAGGTTTTCTCTGCCAAGGCCATTGAGGTCCGTTACGATGTTTTGCGGCTTTTATCCAAAAGCACCGGGCCTAAGGTGGAGGTGAGGATAGAAAAGCCGGTGATCATCTGGAGGCCTCATCTGGGCCTGCAGCGGCCGACATTTCCGTTCTTTGACTGGTTTCGGCGATGGGTAATTACTCAGCGAAATACCTTGAGCGTCCACGTGGAGGCCTTGGAGTTTTATTTTGACGGACGGAGACGAGAGATAACCGGAATAGACGCGGTGCTGCAGGAAGACCGGTTGACCGCGGAATTTCCGCTACGCCATTTGGAAATCGCCGGCGCGGATGTATCTACCACGGTGCGGGTTGAGGCGCGGTTTCGGCCAGGGGTATTCGGCGGGGACGACCGGCTAGTCGGGAGATTCAGCACCGAAGGCACGGTGGTCAATTGGAATCCGGTGGAAAAAGAGTCGGTTTGTGACTTTACTCTTTCCAACAAAGAATTTCGTTTGGTCTCGGCCGATGGGCTAGGAGGAATCAAGGCGTGGGGCACGCTCGATTTTTTCAATGATTATCAAATGGGTTTCTCAGTACGTACTGAGGGATATCCGATGTCCCGTTTCGCTTCGTTTGTCAACGCCGGCCAACGGCAGTTTTTACCGCGCTCGGTCGATTTGGATCTCTTATTTAAAGGCAGTCTATGGGCGCCTCAGCTGGAGGGAAAGGTAAGAGTCCATGACGGTTGGACTGGAAAGAACAAATTCA
>JAHFFL010000032.1 GCA_023247955.1 Candidatus Omnitrophota bacterium | reverse complement strand
ATGTCTGGAAGCGCGTCGAGGGCTACGCGAAAAAAGGCTTCATCACCATCATGCACGGCAAACGCAATCACGAAGAGACCCGCGCCACGGTGTCGCAGGCGGTGAAAGAGGGGGGAAGCTACCTGGCGATAGAAAACATCGCGGAGGCCGAGGAGCTTGCTTCGGTGATTCGCGGTAAAATGAGCGAAAAAGATTTTCTCGAGAAATATCCCAACGCCGCGCCGCCGGGTTTTACGTTTGATTCGGCGACCTGCAAGATGGGCATGGCGAACCAAACCACGATGCTCAAGGGCGAATCGCTCAAGATCCAGGAAATTTTGAGGAAGGCGTTTCTTGACCGCTTTGGCACTGATACGACGCGCGAGCGTTTTCGCAGCTTTGACACAATCTGCGGCGCCACACAGGACCGGCAGGACGCGCTGAGAAAACTGCTCGAGAAAAATCTTGATCTGGTGCTGATCGTCGGTGGTTTTAACAGCTCCAACACATCGCATCTGGCCGAAATCGCTCTTGGACAGCTGCCGTTTTATCACATCGAGAGCGCCGGAGACATCCTCTCGATGAACGTAATCCGCGCGCGTGATCCGCGCACAGGTCAGGCCATGGTGAAACGGGACTGGTTTCCACCATCTGCCCGGCAGATCGGAATCACTTCAGGGGCCTCGACGCCGGACGTGACGCTTCTTGAGATCATTCAGAAAATCACCGGCTGGGAATAGTCACTGAAAGAAATTTTATAGAATTCTCCCCGCGAATCCTTTACAATTCACTTTCATGCCAACTTTTCGCCGAGGTAGCTTCCGCCTGCTGCAAAGCAGCAGGACGGATCCGTCCCGCCAAAGCGGGCGGACAGTGGTTGATTAGACTTTGTTCGATTTTAAGCCGAGGTAGCTCAGTGGTAGAGCGCTGCCCTGAAAAGGCAGGCGTGGGCAGTTCGATTCTGCCCCTCGGCATATAAAATTAAAAAGCCATCCGGTTATTTTTGGATGGCTTTTTAATTTTATCAGGAGTTTACTCTTTCCCTTTCTTTTGGTATGATTTACTCATCTAGTAACAGGGACCGGGGTGGCAGATGAAGGGGATCGTTTTTTTTCTTTTTTGCTTTTTTTTCTTCGCCGGTACTTCACAGGCCGACGACAAGACGCTTCCTAAGCTTCAGCAGACTATTCCTCTTGAGACGATTACTGGTGAGAAGATCACCGGCCGTTTGGGCCACATGGCGCTTGACGCCGAAAAAGAGCGGCTTTATGTGCCCGCCCGGGACAATAACACGCTTCATATCGTGGATCTAAAGCGCGTGAAGATCGTCTTTAATCTTTCCGACCTCGTCGAGCCGTACGACGTTTTTTATCATCCGATGTTTAAGAAGTTTTATGTCAATGAGATCAAAAAGGGTTACTGCGAGGTCTTCTATGAGGGCTCGATTTTTCCCGCGACGCACCTCAACTACCATTACGCCGCCAGCCGCATTCTCTATGACTCCAAAAATAGGATGATCTATGCTGGCTATGACGACTCGATAGGGGTGTTTGATCCGACGGTGGACAACCTTTACGGGAATGTGGTGCTCGCCGGCCATCCGGAAGGAATGGCGTTTGAAGAAAAGAGCGATCGCTTGTTTGTGAACGTCCCCACGGCAAACCACATCGCGGTCGTCGACGTCAAAGACCGCAAAGTTGCGCTCGTGATTCCGTTGGGCGAATTTAAAGAAAACTACGCCATCGCGCTCGATCCCGGGAACCAACGTCTTTTTGTGAGTTGCCAAAATCCCGCCAAACTTTTGGTTTTTGATACGGTGAGCGGAAAACAAGTCGCCCAGCTTGATGTCGTTGGTGAGGTGGGGGACGTGGCCTATGACGCGGCGAACCGCCTGATTTATCTGTTGAGCAACCAGGGCACGATACAAGTCGCTAGACAAAAAGACGCGGATCATTACGAAATCGAGGGGAAGGTGTCCACGAAGAAGGGCAGCAGCACCTGCTACCTGGATCCCGTCTCGGGCCGCTTGTTTGTGGCGGTCGGAAAAGAAAAAGAAGCGGCGGAGATACAGATTTTTAAGGTAGCCGGCGGAAAATAACCCCGCCCAAGGTGTTTTTTAAGCCATAGGAAATCTGGGGACGATAGAGTACAATAAACGCACAGGATGATAGATAAAGGAGGTGCCGTGTCCATTGCCCTGAATCTGATCGCGGTTGCTTTGGGTTATAAGATGCTTACCGACGCGCTAAAAGAAAAGGCGGCGGTGAGACTGCTCGGTTTGGTTTTGGGGACCCTGGTGCTTGTCGTGGCCGTAGCATCCAGCGCGTGTTCCCTGATGAAGTGTATGAGTATGAACGGCTGCTCCCTGATGGGTAAGAGTATGTGCCCCATGATGGGCGATAAAACGGGCGCCAAGCCGGTCACCCCCGCCTAAACGAAAGCCCGTTTTTTAAGAAGGTTCCATGGGTTTAAAGACAAGAAAGATTAAGGTCCGCGATCTGGTGATCGGAGGAGGCGCGCTGATTTCCGTGCAGAGCATGTGCGCCACGCGCACACGGGACATCGATGCGACTATACGTCAGGCCGAGGATCTGCGCAAAAAAGGCGCGGATCTCGTCCGTATCGCGGTAGATAATAAAAACGATGTGACGGCCCTCGCCGAGATCCGTAAAGCCACGCAGGCGCGTCTTGTCGTGGATTTACAGGAGAATTTTCTTCTGGCCGAATCCGTGGCGCCTCATGTGGATAAAATTCGCTACAATCCCGGACATCTTCATCACCTCGACAAACGCCGCCCGGTACGTGACAAAGTCGCCTGGCTTGTTTCCATCGCCAAAGCGCATGGGATTGCGCTGCGTGTGGGCGTCAACTGCGGCTCCGTCGCGCCGGAGTTTTTAGAGCGCCACAACGGAGACCATGTGAACGCGATCGTGGAAAGCGCGGCATGGCATTGCGATTTGCTGGATGAACTGCACTTCACCGATTATGTAGTCAGTCTCAAAGATTCCGACCCCGAAAAAGTCGTTGCTTGCAATAAAGAATTTTCAAAACGCCGGCCCGATGTGCCAATACACCTTGGCGTCACCGAGGCGGGACTTTTACCCGATGGAGTGATTAAAACACGGATCGCGTTCGAACAGCTCATCCCGTTGGGGATAGGGGACACGCTGCGTGTGTCCTTGACGCTCACCAACGCCGAAAAGCCGGAGGAAATCACTTGGGGCCGGAAAATCCTAAGGGACATTGAGGAGGGACGTTTTGTCTCAGTCCCTGATTTCGGAAAAGGGTTGAATATCATTTCCTGCCCGTCCTGCTCGCGCGTGGAAAACGCCGGTTTTGTGGATCTGGCCCAGCAGGTCAAAGCGATGACCGCTTATGCCAAGGAACACCGGCTCACGATTGCCGTGATGGGCTGTCGCGTCAACGGACCCGGTGAAACCGACGACGCCGATTTGGGGCTCTGGTGCGGACCGTCCGCCGTGACGCTCAAACGTAAGTCTATATCCCTAGGGACGTTCCGGTATAATGAAGTGCTACCGGTCCTCAGAAAAGAGCTCGATGCGCTTGTCGCGCGTCAATAAGTCTGGAAAAAGGGAACATCAGATGGTAGACTTGTGGCATGAATATCCACTTTAATCCTCTGGCCCGAAGGGCCAAGTTCAGCGTAGGGCATGACTGGATCGTTTTCTCATGGATTGTTTTCATGCATATCGGAGCGCTCGCGGCCTTCTTCACATTTAGCTGGAAGGCACTTGGAATCTGCTTTTTTCTGTGGTGGCTTACCGGAGGAATCGGTATTTGTCTGGGTTATCACCGCTACTTCACGCACCGGAGTTACCGTACTCCCAAACCGGTCGAATATCTTCTCGCGATTTTAGGGTGTCTAGCCGGTGAGGCAGGTCCCATCGCCTGGGTCGCCGCGCACCGTTACCATCACACCTATTCCGATACCGACAAGGACCCGCACAGCCCTTTAAGAGGGTTTGTCTGGGCGCATGTTTCCTGGCTTTTCGGCCGTGAGAATTTTCTCGCCAAGTTTGACTCTTACAAAAAATTCACGCCGGACATGGCCAACGACAAATTTATCGTGTTCCTGGACCGCATGCACATGCTGCCTTCGCTGTTTCTCGCGGCGGGTCTGTATCTATGGGGAGGATGGTCGTTTGTGGTGTGGGGGATGTTTGTGCGTTCGGTACTTGTGTACCACAGCACCTGGCTAGTCAACTCGGCTTCGCATATCTGGGGCTACAGAAGTTACAAGACCTCCGACCTTTCCAGGAACAACTGGTGGGTGGCGCTGCTTAGTTTCGGTGAGGGGTGGCACAACAACCACCACGCGTTTCAACGTTCGGCACGGCACGGGATGCGCTGGTGGGAAATAGATCTTACTTACCGCACCATACAGCTTTTGTGGGTGCTAGGCCTGGCTTCTGAGGTGCATTTGCCGGTGACGCAGGCGAAGGCCTGCGGGGTGACCCGGCCGGTGCGAGAGTTCGGCGCGCGCGGACCCTCTTTACAGCAGTTGGCAATGGGTAAAAACTACTAGAGTTTGCAGCCCGTTCAGAAAATGTTTTTTCGGTCTTTTGTGTTAGAATGGCTCCTCCGCGGAGGAGCATTTTTGTTTTTCGCTGGAGTAGCTCAGCTTCCGCGGCGATCTTGATGATCGCCGCTGCGCAGCGGTAGGATAGGCCAGTTTTTCGCTGGAGTAGCTCAGCTGGTAGAGCAGCGGTTTCGTAAACCGCAGGTCACCGGTTCAATCCCGGTCTCCAGCTCGGTTTGAAAGGAGGAATACGCGTGGGAGACGATGTGCTGAAAATCACGGACGCGAATTTTGACAGCGAGGTGAAAAAATCACCCGTTCCGGTGCTGGTGGATTTTTGGGCGGAATGGTGCGGCCCTTGCCGGCTCATGGGGCCGATTCTTGATGGGATCGCGCCGACCTACCAGGGAAAACTAAAAATCGGCAAGCTCAACGTCGATGACAATCAGGACGCGCCGACGCAATTTGGGGTCATGAACATCCCGACGATGATTCTTTTTAGCGGCGGGAAAGAAGTCGCGCGTTTTATCGGCGCGATGAGCGAAACTGATTTGCGGAACAAAATCGACAGGGTGCTGGCGGGTTGAGACTTCCTGTCATTGCGAGGAGCGTAGCGACGAAGCAATCTCTGCTGGGCCAGATTGCTTCGCTGTGCTCGCAATGACACATGGACGCAAAACCTCGATTAGCTGTTTTTTGCTCGGGCAACGGTTCCAATTTTGAGGCGATAGCCGCCGCCGTCAAAAAAAATAAACTTCGCGCGCGTATCGCGTGCCTGGTCTGCGACAAACCCGGTGCCCGGGCCGTGGAGAGGGCCCACCGGTACCAAGTACCGGTAGTTCTGGTCAATCCCAAGCTTTTCTCTTCCAGGAAAGACTACGAGAAGTTCATCGTCCGTGTTTTGAGAAACCAGGGCGTCGAGGTTGTGATCCTCGCGGGATTCATGCGGATCTTGACGCCTCATTTCATTCGGGCTTATCAGGGGAAGATTTTGAATATTCATCCTTCTTATCTGCCACAGTTCAAAGGCGCGCACGCGATACGGGACGCGTATGAGGCAGGCGTCAGAGAGACGGGAGTGACCGTGCACCTCGTCACTGAGGATGTCGACACTGGACCGATCCTGGCGCAGGAGAGGGTCAAAATACGGCCAAGCGATACCCTGGCATCGCTCGAGAAGAGAATCCACGCCGTGGAGCATCGCCTCTACCCCGCTGCCATCACCGCGTTTTTGAAATCCACCCCATTCAAAAAAATTAAATAGTATAATGAAACTCTTACTCGAGGATTAAAATCTATGGCTAAAGCAGCAATCAGAGGAATTAAGGCGCGCGAGATCCTGGATTCGCGTGGGAATCCCACCGTCGAAGCGGATTGTCTTTTATCCGACGGATCGCTGGGCCGCGCGGCAGTGCCGAGCGGCGCCTCCACCGGTGAATACGAGGCGGCGGAGCTTCGGGACGGCGACAAAGGACGCTATCTTGGAAAGGGAGTCCTGAAGGCCGTCAAAAACGCGAACACCGAGATCGCGAAGGCGCTCAAGGGTAAAAACGCGCTGGACCAGAAAGCCGTCGACGATCTCATGATCAAGCTCGACGGGACGGCCAACAAAAGTCGCCTCGGCGCGAACGCGATTTTGGCCGTGTCGATGGCCGTCTGCCGCGCGGCCGCTGTCTCTCAGAACGTCTCTCTTTTCCAACACATCGGAGATCTTCACCAGAATAAAAATTTTATCCTGCCTGTTCCCATGGCCAACATCGTGAACGGCGGCAAGCACGCGGACAATAAAATCGACTTCCAGGAATTCATGATCGCACCAACCGGCGCCGTGACGTATTCGGAGGGCTTGCGCTGGATCACGGAGATCTTTCACGCGCTAAAGACCACGCTCAAAAAGAAAGGCCACATCACCGCGGTCGGGGACGAGGGCGGCTTCGCGCCGAACCTTGGGAATGAAGAGGCGCTTGAGGTGATCATGGAAGCGATCACCGCCGCCGGCTACAAACCCGGAAGCCAGATTCGCATCGCGCTTGACTGCGCCTCGTCCGAGCTTTTTGACGAGGGGGGACGCAAAGGATACAAATTTTGGAAGTCGAATCCGGCAAAACTTTTTTCCGCGGACGAGATGATCGGTATTTATTCCGAATGGATCAAAAAATACCCGATCTATTCGATAGAGGACGGGCTTGACCAGAACGACTGGGACGGCTACGTGAAATTTACGAAATCTCTCGGGTCAAAAATTCAGATTGTCGGGGATGATTTCTTCGTCACGAATCCCGAGCGGCTCTCCAAAGGCATCCAAATGGGCGCCACCAATGCCATTTTGATCAAGGTGAATCAGATCGGGACGGTCTCCGAGACGCTTGAGGCGATACGGATGGCCCAAAAGGCCGGCTACGGCGTCATCGCCTCGCACCGCTCCGGAGAAACCGAAGACGCATTTATCTCCGACCTCGCGGTGGGGACGGGCGCCGGACAGATCAAGACGGGATCGCTCTCGCGCACGGACCGTGTGTGTAAATACAACCAGCTTTTGCGTATCGAAGAAGAACTCGGTAAGAAGGCGCGTTACGGCCTGGGGAAATAAGCGGAAAAAAAGAGGTGGTGGGGTGAAGCGCCCGAAGGGGATACTGGTGCTCGGTTTGTTTGTGGGGCTATGCGTCGTCGTGTTGACGCCCAGCGTGATCCGCGTAGAAAATTTAAAGACCAGAAGCCGCGGTCTCGAAACGGAGCTCCGGAAGCTGCAGGAAGAGAACCTGAAGCTTGAGAACGAGCTTCGTTTACTCCGTCAGGATCCGGTTTATCTGGAAAAAGTTGCCCGGCGCAAGTTCAACAAGGCCAAGGAAAACGAGATCGTTTACAAAGTGGTGCGCGAGGGGGAAACCGTCCTACCCCGCGACAAGAATCCTTAAATCGCTTCGCCGAGTGTCACACAAAAAGATTGTCAAGCCGTACGGCCGAATATCCATGCGAAGGGTTCAGCCGGCAGACTCGCGAGCACTTCTTCAATACGATCGGCTTTGGATAAATAAGTGGCGGGCAGGCCGCAGAGATAGTCTTGGGCTTTGACGGCTTCCGCCGTCAGGCCGGACAAGGAAGGGATCTTCCAGTAGTCCAGGAGATTCGCGATGATGCCGGCGTAGTCGCGGGTTGTGTAGACGCCAATGCGTTGGGCCACGATCGCGAATTGGCTGAACAAGTCCGCGCTGATTCCGTCGGACATGAGCCGAGCCGGCATCGCGATTTTCTGCCGCATCATCGAAGCAAACGCAATCACCGCGTTGGACGTGTCGAGCTCCAGGACTTTTCCGAAAAATCTTTTGTAGGCCTCCTCGTGGCGTGCTTCATCGGCGGCGATGAACGAACAGATTTTTCCCAGCGTCGAATCCCCGCATTTTTCGGCAAGGCGACCGGTATTGGCGTGGGAGACTTTGGTGGCGCGCTCCTGGAACGAGGCGTAGACCAGGGACTTGTAAGCGTCGTTGCCGGATTTCAGGTCGAAGCCGTTGCGGATCAGATGCTGCACCGTGATTTCCACCGAACGCATGTCGACACGGCCGGAGAGATAAAGGTATTTGTTTAAGATGTCCCCGTGACGGTTTTCTTCGGCGGTCCAGCCCCGTATCCACTGCGCCCAGGGGGTGGGGCTAGCGCCCGTTTCGTCGCGTATCTCGGAGATGCGGTTGAGCCAGCTCTGGTAAGAGGGAAGGGCTTCTTCGGTGACAAGGTTCCCGATGAGGACCACAAGCACTTCATCGGAGAGCGTCGCGGCCTGCCTGCGAAACTCTACAAGTTCCTTTTTCCAACTCGTGTTTCTCGTGTTCGGCAGAAGATCATGCGGCTGCCAGCTGTCTTTCACCGATTTAAGAAGGGGAAGCTGCCCTTCGACAAATGTCTCGATACTTTTGAGAATCGCTGGATCAATCAACGGGAATACCCTCTATTGTAAGAAAAGCGTGCAGGTTGATTCTTAAGAACAGGCAAACCGCCCCACCATAGCACCGGGTCTGTCTGAAATCAAGGGATAAATGGGGGGCTGGCACCGGACAGCGGTGGCACGCTTTCTACACCACTCTTTTGTGATGAGGTTTGCGGGGCGGCTCGGCGACCCCACGCGGCGTGACCTTGGGATTGTTGATGAACTGAGGGGCCAGCTCCTGGTTG
>JAHFFL010000031.1:7032-9013 GCA_023247955.1 Candidatus Omnitrophota bacterium | reverse complement strand
TCACGACCGCCGGCTGGCCGGCCTTTTCATCCCCCCACTCTTTCATCTGGGTGAATGGATGCCACACGTATTTCTTGTCCCAGCGGATGAGTCTTTTGGTCTCGGGCGTCAAATCACATTTCTCATTTTTCTGAGAACCTCGAGAAGCCGGTCGAGATCCTTCCCGGTATGCGCAGCCGTGAGGGACAAGCGGATGCGGTCCGTTTTCTTTGGTACCGTCGGAGGACGAATGGCCGGCGCGAAAATCCCCTGCTTTCTCAAGAAGGCCGCCGCGCGCAGCGTGCGCTCCGTATCGCCGATAAGAATCGGGATCACGGGTCCTTCCGAATCCATCAGATTAAAACCCAGAGAACCCACGGCTTTCCGAACGCCGCGGATTTTATTCCAGTAACGCTCCCGGATCTGGGGATGTTCCCGAATCACGCAAAGCGCGCCATAAGCGGCCGCGGAGGCCGCCGGGGAAGGCGCGGTCGTGTAGATGAATTCACGGCAGCGCGTGATTAAATAATCCTTAAGCACGGCCTTTCCAGCCACGTATCCTCCGACGCTCGCCAACGCCTTGCTTAAAGTGCCCATGACTACGTCGATTTTGCCGGTGAGACCGAAATGTTCCGTGAGTCCGCCTCCTTTTTTTCCAAAAACCCCGGTCGCATGGGCCTCATCGACCATGAGAATCGCCTCGTGGCGCCGGCAAAGCGCGGCGATCGGCTTAAGCGGCGCGACGTCCCCGTCCATGCTAAAGTAAGAATCGGTCAAGACCATGCGCCGGCGATAGGATTTGCTTTTGGCGAGCAAATCATCGAGCGCTTCCAGGTCACGGTGCGGATACACCCACAGCTTGGCCCTTGAGAGTTTTGCCGCGTCGATCAAGCTGGCGTGGTTGAGCCGGTCGACCAAGACGACATCCTTTTCGCCGACCAGCGCCGTGACCGCCCCGAGGCCCGCCAGATACCCCGAAGAGAAAACCGTCGCGGCTTCTTCATTTTTAAATTCAGCGATTTTATTTTCCAAGTCCTCGTGAATTTTTAAATTTCCCGAAAGAAGACGGGAGGCGCCGCTGCCGGTGCCCCATTGTCGAATCGCGAGGGCGGATTCTTTCAGGACGCGGGGATGCGTCGTCAGACCCAAATAGTTGTTGGAGGAAAAATTAAGGAACTGACGGCCGCGAATGCGCAGCCGTGACGCGCCGGAGGCGTCGACCAACTCAAGGGAGCGGCGGATATTCTTTCGCTTTAACTCGTCAAGTTCTTTCTCAAGAAATCGCAACGGGACGCGCCGGTGACACCACTTCGAAACCAAGGTCCTTCATCATCTGAATATCCTGAGCCGGATTCCTGCCCATCGTCGTCAGGTAATTTCCCAAAATAAGCCCGTTCGCGCCGGCCTGCATCGCCATCGCCTGTAAATCGCGCAAGTTGACCTCGCGTCCGCCGGCGATCTTGATCGTGCTTTTGGGAAGGATGAGCCGGTAAATCGCGATGGTTTGGATGATCTCCATCGGAGGAATCGGCTCTACGTCCCCGAGCGGCGTGCCCCGGCGGGGATTTAAAATATTGATCGGCACGCAGTCGGCGCCGAGTCTTTTCAAATCAAACGCCAGATCGATTCTGTCTTTGGGCGTTTCGCCCATTCCGAGTATCCCGCCCGAACAGGGATGAATGCCGAAATGCCCGGCCATCTGCACGTGATTGACTCTCTGCTGATAAGAATGGGTCGTGCAGATTTTCTCAAAATAATCCCGGGACGCCTCGAGGTTGTGGTTGTTGCGGTAAAGACCCGCCTCCTTCAACGCCTTCATCTGCTCGCCACTAAGAAAACCCAGCGAACAGTCCACGAAAAGCTTGGTCTCCGTCGAAATGCGACGGACGGCCTCAAGCACCGTCTGAAACTCCTTGTCGCTGGTCATCCCCCAACCGCTGGAGACCATACAAAACTCGGTGGCCCCCATCGCCTCGGCCGTCTTCGCCTGTTCGATGATTTC
>JAHFFL010000031.1:0-7022 GCA_023247955.1 Candidatus Omnitrophota bacterium | reverse complement strand
TTCAATGGCGCGGCCGGCGAATTTTTCGCGCACTTCATTGGCGACGGCGGCCAGGTACGGAATCTCAGGGCCCGAGGCCAGGGTCAGCGCCAGCGCCTCCTCATGAGAGACCTCCCCGCCGTCCAAAACCTTTTCCCTGACCTGCAAAATCAAATCCAGCATGGTTTCCTTTATCCGGGAGGCACCGGCGGCGGCTCAAACTGTCCCGGGGTAGAGGCCTTTCTCTTTTCGCGGTAACGGCGCATGTATTCCTTCATGTACTGGCGGTATTCGGCCTGATGAGACTGGCGATACAACCGTATCTTGTCAGGATTTTTTTCCCGCCAGTTCTTGGATCTTTTGCGCTGGGTCTCAAGCCACACCAGGCCTTTGGATTCATCATATTTGAAATAATTGGGGTTTTTCTGGCGCCAGGCGCGCATGCTTTCATGCTGCCTCTTCTTCTGGCACTCGAGACTGGAACAAACCTTCTGACGGGGAGAGTATTTGTTGGGGGCAAAAGAAACTTTGCAATAAATACAAAGACGTGTTTCCATACCGTTAAACGCTGATGAAATAGTTTTGCGCCACAAGCGCCGCCGCACCGAGCGGCACCCCGTTCTCGCCGAGCACCGAAGGAATAATGCGAAGCTTCTCCGTAGCCTCTGGTGCCGCGACCTGCTTCACCACTTCTTTGAGCGAATCCATGAAAGGCGCGCCGCCAAGTTCGATCCCGCCGCCGATAATCACGATTTCCGGATTGACCAGGTTCGCAAGGTGCGCCACCTTTCTTCCGAGACGCGCGCCGGCCTCTTTCAGCAAGCGTTTGGCGAGGGCGTCACCCGTTTCCGCCGCTTTTACGACGCTAAAGAGCGTGATTTTTTTCAGGTCATTTTTGACCAGTTCATAAATTTTGGAGCTTGGGTTTTGTTGATGCAAAGACTGCGCCGAAAGCGCTATCCCCATGTCGTTTTCCCAAGTCCCCGCGTTGTAAGACTCGACAAGCGCCGGCAGCTGGTCGTCTTCTTTGGTGTCAAAAAGAAACTCTCCGGCGCAGCCGTTGGCGCCGCGGTAAATCTGGCCATTGATGATAAACCCGCAGCCGCAGGCCGAATACATGTACACCGCATGCTGGACGCCGAGTCCTTTTCCGTACCACTCCTCTCCAAACACGGCGGCGTTCGCGTCATTGTCGACGACGGTGGGAATCCCAAATTTTTCCTCAAAGATCCCGTGAATCGACACCGAGATCGAAAGAGGCCCTTTTGAAACGGCGCCATGAAGAAGTCCCGAAGGCCACCGGACGGTGCTCGCGTCGCGGCTGAAGATGCCGGGGATGCCTATTCCGATTCCGTGCACTTTTGCGGTTTCAATCTTAGATTTTTGGATCAGGTCCTCGACCAGCGCCACCATCGACATCACGAGCGCCTCACCGGCTTGAAGCGGCCTATCCCTTCTCACGCTGAAGATAATCTCGCCTTTGAGATTGCAGAGCACCGCGATCATGCCGACAAGATTGAGGCCCACGCCGATCAGATAAATCGCCGAGGGATTGAGATCCACAAGCGTCGGCTTCCGTCCACCGCTGGACACGTCAATGCCGACCTCTTTGATCACGCCTTTTTTGATGTACTGGTCGACATAGCTGGTGACCGTGACAATATTGAGCCCGATCAGGCGGGATATCTCGGCGCGGGCGATCGGCCCTTTTTTACGGATAGTATCCAGAATTTGAAGGTTTTTTTTCTCATGGTCGTTGAGCTCCATCTGATCCAAAAGCCGCCGCTTCGAAATGACCATGCTACACCTCCGCGAAGAGTTCCTGGGTCACCAAGCACACGGCGCCGAAGGCCACCGCGTCTTCTCCCAGGCGCGAAAGGATGATCTTCACGACCCCCGCGCACTCTTCCATCACGAGCTGTTTCACGACGCGCCGCACCACGTTCAGCGCGACCTCGCCGCCCCGCTCCACGCCGCCGCCGAGCACCACTACCTCGGGATTGAAAAAATTCGTCAGATACGCCACCTTGAGCCCCAGCCGCGTACCCGTCTCTTCGACGAGATTCACGGCGGTCGCGTCCCCCTTTTTTGCCGCCTCGTACACCATGCCCGCGTCTACCTTATCAATGTCTTTGGCCATGTCAAGAATCTTGGATTTGACGCCCGGCTTTTGCAGGATTTCCTTGGCCCTGCGGACCATTCCCATATCCAGCCCTTCCGATTTGAAGAAATCCGTCTTGAATACCCAGGGCGGCAAGTCCAGCTCTCCGGCGTTGTCCAGATTCAGCTGGATTTCCCCTGCGCTCCAGCTCGATCCCCAAAATAAATCGTTGTTGGCGATGATTCCACTGCCGACATCCGAATAAAAATAAATCACGTTCTCGTCGTCGATTCGGAGACTCAGTTTCTTTTCGGCCAGCGCCGCCAGGCTCGCGTCATTGCCGACCGAAACGGGGACGCGGAATTCTTTTTCCAGAATAGATTTGGCCGTCGCGAAACTTCCGACGGTGCGGCCCCGCAAAGGGTCGGTGTCGCGGATAGTCCCCGCGCTCCGGTCAATCACGCCGGATATCCCCAGCCCTATCCCCTTGATCTGCTCCATAGGGACTTTGGATTCGTCAATCGCGCGGTGGACAAGCTTTACGGCCTCGGCAATCACGACCTCCATGTGGCCTTCAGGCCTTTTCACCTTGACGCGATGAAGAATCGCGGGAGTAAGATTGGAAACAATCGCCAGGATCTGCGTGGGGCCGATTTCCACGCCGACAATGCGCCCCCAATCGGCGTTAAGCTCTACAAGTTCCGGCCGCCGGCCGCCGCTCGAGATGTCGAGCCCCTTCTCGACCACGAGCTTCTGGTCGATATAATGCTCCACGTAGTTGGAGACGGTCACGATATTAAATTGGGTGATCCGGGAGATATCCGTCTTCGCAATCGGCCCGTTACGGCGGATCACGTCCAGAAGAATGATATTCTTCCTCTCCCGATCGGTCAGGTGGTCGCTCTTATAAAGGGCTCGGTAGGCCATGAGTTAGTCGATTATAACTCCTAGAAGTGGAAAAGAAATAAAAAAATTAGTAAAAAAGATTAGTAACCTTTTAAAAAACGGGCTAAGAACAGACCCCTCTACATTTCTGAGTAGAGGGGTCTGTTTTATACCACTAATTAAGCGTCAAAATACAGGTGGAACTCGTACGGATGCGGACGCAGGCGCACCTTCGGGATCTCCTGGCGCTTGTATTCGAGCCACACATCAATCACGTCCTGCGTGAATACATCCCCCTTTAGGAGGAATTTGTGATCCCTCTCCAAAGCGTCCAGAGACTCTTCGAGCGAGCCAGGCACGGTCGGGATCTTGGCCTTTTCCTCATCCGAGAGCTCATAGGTGTTCTTCTCGAGGGGCTGACCCGGATCGATTTTGTTCTGGATGCCGTCGAGACCCGCCATCAGCATCGCGCTGAACGCCAGGTACGGATTGCACGAAGGGTCCGGCGGGCGGAATTCGATACGCTTGGCCCTGGGATGGTCCGTGTACATCGGGATACGGCAGGCGGCCGAGCGGTTTCTTGCCGAATACACCAGATTCACCGGCGCCTCATAGCCCGGGACCAATCTTTTATAAGAATTGGTTGTGGGGGCCGCGAAGGCCAGAATCGACGCCGCGTGTCTTAAGAGCCCTCCGATATACCATTTGCACATTTGGCTGATGCCCGCGTAACCGTTCTTGTCCGAGAAAAGCGCCTGGTCTTCTTTGAACAGGGACTGATGCGTGTGCATCCCGGAGCCGTTGTCACCAAACAAGGGCTTAGGCATGAAGGTAGCTACCCTGCCATTTTGGCGCGCGACGTTTTTGACGATGTATTTATACATCATCATCGCGTCGGCCTGCTTGACAAGCGTCGTGTAGCGGATGTCGATTTCGGCCTGGCCGGCAGTCGCGACCTCATGATGCTGTTTCTCCACCGTTATCCCCGCCTGGATCATCTTAAGGATCATCTTGCTGCGGAGATCCTGGAAAGAATCGTGAGGAGGAACCGGGAAATAACCCTCTTTGTACCGGGGTTTATAACCCAGATTGGGCTTTTCATCGCGGCCGGTGTTCCACTCGCCCTCCACTGAATCAATGAAGTAATAGCCCTCATTTTCGGTTTGGTCGAAACGGATGCCGTCGAAGATGAAAAACTCGGCTTCCGGCCCCCAGTAGCTTGTCGTGGCAATGCCCGTTGTTTTCAGGTACGCCTCGGCTTTTTTGGCGATAAACCGTGGATCTCTGGAATACGGTTCCTTGGATGTCGGGTCGAAGATATCGCAAACAATGCTTAAGGTCGGCACTTCGCAGGCCGGGTCCACGACAGCGGTAGCCGTATCCAGGTACAGATTCATGTCGGATTCTTGAATCTTCTGAAACCCGCGGATCGAAGAGCCGTCAAAACCGATGCCGTCCGCCCATATCCCCTTGCGATGATCTTCGTCCAGCTCGCCGATGGGGATGGAGAAGTGCTGCCAAAGTCCCGGGAGGTCGTTGAATTTCAAGTCGATGATCTCGATCTTGTTTTCCTTGATGAGTTTCCAGACCTTCCGGACCCCTTCTTCGGTGGCCGGAGCGTGAACGCTGGAATGAATGAATTTTACCGATGCGGCGCCGCTCCCGTTCTTTGCGGATGCCGGCATCCTTTTTGATTTTGCTGCTGTTACGGTTGGTGCCATGGATCACTATCCTCCGTTTGAGTGCTACTGCCTGATGATCAAATTCATTGGTCTTACCGTCGAGGCGATGAGCGGGGAGACTGGACTAAGCTACTGCAGTTTTTTCAAACTGTCAATCCTAAAACGCCGCCCATTCCGTCACCTATTCGGCGGGCCCTATCCTCTAAAATAGATCTCTATGCTACTCCGATATTTTTCAATCGGATTAAGAAAATGTTACAAAATGCCGTTAAACCTTAAGTTCGAGCCCCGCGGGACAATGGTCGGAGCCCATCACCTCGGATAAAATAAAGGCCGCCTTCAAATTCGGCCGAAGGTCTTCGGTGATGAAAAAATAGTCGATGCGCCAGCCGACATTCCGCTCGCGCGCGCGCGTCATCGTATCCCACCAGGTGTAATAGCCGCCCCCCTGGTTAAAGACGCGGAAGCTGTCGATAAACCCCTTTGAAACAAGCTTATCCATCCACGCGCGTTCGATCGGCAAAAAACCGGAGACCTTTTCATTTTCCTTGGGGCGGGCCAAATCGATCGGCTGATGCGCGGTGTTGACGTCGCCGCACACGACAAGGCGCCTGTCCTGCTTGCGAAGTTTTAGAAAATAAGCGAGGACCTCCTCGTAAAAATCCATTTTGTATTTCAAGCGCTCGGCGTTCATCTTTCCATTGGGGAAATAAATATTGAAAAGCGTGAAGCCGGCGAATTCCGTCTCAAGGACCCGCCCTTCCGAATCAAAGCGCGGGATGCCCAGACCCCGCTTGACCGTGAGCGGTTCTTCGCGCGAAAACGTCGCGACCCCGCTGTAGCCCGGCCGTTCCGCCGAGTTCCAAAACGCGCGGTAGCCCGCGGGGTTCAAAAGCTCCGGGTTCAACTGTTCGGGCTTGGCCTTGGTTTCCTGCAGGCAGAGAATATCGGGAGATTCTTTTTCCAGCCAGGGCAGAAAACCCTTCTTGGAAACCGCGCGGACACCGTTCACGTTCCAAGATAAGATTTTATAAGATTTCATTGGGGACAATAGCCGTCAAACCAGTTTCTTCAATAACTCTTTGTAGGTTCTCGTCACCGAAAACTGTGGAAATTCGCTCACGATACGGACCGGCGGGCGAAACAGTATCCCCTCGTCCGCGGCCTTGAGCATCTCAATGTCGTTGTAGGAGTCGCCGGCGGCCTGGACGCGAAACCCGATCCTCTTCAACGCCTTGACTGCTTTCTCTTTGCCGTTTTCCTGCCGTAAATGATAACGCGCAAGATACCCTTCCCGGTCGGTTTCGAGGCGGTTGCAGAAAAGGGACGGCCAGCCCAGTTTTTTCATCAGCGGCATCGCGAATTCATAATAGGTATCCGAAAGGACGATCACCTGGCGCAAGCTGCGAAGCTTATTTAAAAACGCGGACGCGCCGGGAAGCGGCTTCATACCGGTGATGACTTTCTGGATCACGGCAAGTTTGATGCGGTGCTCGCGCAAGACGGAGATTCGTCGACGCATCAGCACGTGATAATCCGGGACGTCCCGAGTAGTGAGCCGGAGCTCTTTGATGCGGGTCTTCTCGGCGACGCTGATCCAAATCTCAGGGACCAAGACTCCCTCAAGATCCAAACAACAAATCGAAATCTGGCCGCTCATTTTTTGCATTATATCACAACCCGTGTTTCGGACCCTTTTCGAATTTCGCGAATAAAACGTAGGCGCAGGGCACGGCAAAAAGGGTGAGCGCCGTCGACAGGAGCACGCCTCCGATCACGGCGATCGCCATCGGGACGCGTGTCTCGGCGCCCGGTCCTATCGCGAGAGCGGGCGGCACGGCCGCGGCGATCGTGGAGAGCGAGGTCATGAGAATCGGCCGCAGTCGTATCGGACAAGCCTCTTTGAGCGCCTCCGTTACGCCGAGGTTTTTATCCCGGCGCATGTGATTGGTGAATTCCACAAGCAGGATGGAATTTTTCTTCACGATACCCATCAAAAGCACCAGCGCGATCATGCTGTAAATATTCAGCGACTGCCCGGTGATGAACAGCGCGACCAGCGCCCCCGTGATGCTGAACGGCAGCGCCAGAAGAATCGTGAGCGGATGCACATAGCTGTTGAATTGCGAGGCCAGGATCATGTACGCGATGATAACCCCGAGCCACAACGCGAAAAAAAGACTCCCAAACGATTCTTTAAACACTTTCGCGCTACCGCTGAAGACGACCTTGTACCCTTCGGGCAGCGTCTCGTCCGCAATTTTCTTGACGGCATCAAGCGCGTCGGATTGGGATTTTCCGGAGGCTACGTTCGCGAAGATTCCTATCGCGCGCTCGCGGTCGCGGCGCGTGATGCTCAGCAGCGACGGCTTAAG
>JAHFFL010000030.1 GCA_023247955.1 Candidatus Omnitrophota bacterium | reverse complement strand
CAACCACCGTTTTCGTCTTCAAATCCACTATCGGCTGGTACAACGTCTTTATCTTCCGCTCCCGGAGTATACCGGTGACCATGCGTTCCTTTTGGGTATTGCCGGTCTCCAGACCCGCCACCCGCACGCTTTTTCTCGTAGGAAAGCACACTTTCAATGAAGGGCCGTTTTTGCCGCCACGGTGGCTTTGGTCTTTCGCAGACTGTCGGTACTTGACGTAGCAACTTCCCTTTTGGCCTTTCATGGTTTTTTTGAGTTCGCCGGCGATACGGCTGAATTCCACCATACTGCCAGGCCCGCGGGGATTGCAATGAACAATAGCGATAGAGAGTCCCATCAGGGGGTACCGAGTGGAAACACCCTCATGGCTCGGTTGAACAATATACCCTTTGCGGCGATCCTCCACATCATAATAGCCGCCTACGGCCGCATCAAAATCGCGTATCACGGCCTCCGAAACCGGCACCGCGCGGGCCGAACGGGTCACGATGATAAAATCATCGCCGCCCAAATGCCCCAGAAAATCGTCAGCGGCCCCTTTTCTTTTTAAAGCGGAGCCCGCGATCTTGGCCAGCCGGACAATCACCTCGTCTCCTCGTCCGACGCCGTAGCTTCCATTAAACGCGCTCAAGTCCGAGAGATCGACGCAGCAAATGGAAAATGGCTTCTTGGACTGGATCGCGTGCTCAATGCAAGAAACGCTTGAGCGCACGCCGGGCAGATGCGTGAGCGGGTTCAGATCCAGTTCGTTGTAATTTTTGGCAAGCGTCTCCTCAACGAGCCGGGCGACCTTCTCGGCCTTTTCGCTGCGGCGCAGGCAAAAATCCACCACCTTCCCTAGGCGAACATCGGATTCCCCGTCCACCAATAGGATGATTGGGATGTATTTGACTACCATGTCGTCCTTGACGTCCGCGGCAATCTTCTTTCCTTCCTCGTCGCCGTAACTTGCGTCGATAATGATCAGATGCGGCACCTCATCAAAGACGGTTTGGATCACGTCGGGTTTGGCGGTGCACAGAAGATACCCGCGATTCAAAAGCTCCGCGGTGAGCCGCTCGACCAACGAAGAATCATCCGATACGATAAGGATTTTATTTTTGCCGGCCATCGACTAATCCACCTTCACTAGAATCAACGTGATGTCGTCGTACTGGTTCGCCCTGCCGATAAACTGATGGAGGCGGCGGATGACTTCGCCCAAGATCTCTTGGGCCGGCTGCCCCCGCCGCTCGGCGATGATGCCCTCAAGGGTCGTTGAGCCGAACTCTTCTTTTTTAGAATTACGGGCTTCGCTCACGCCGTCCGAATAGAGCGCAAAAATCTCGCCTTTGACCAGTGATTTTCCCGCACTCGTGTAGACCGCGTCGTTTATGACACCGACCGGCATCCCTTCTCCGGCATCCAGAGAACTCTTCTCTCCCCCGGGCCCCACCCGAATCACCGGCAAATGGCCGCCGCTCGACAAAAGAATTTGGCGTTCAGGCATATCGAATATAGCATACGCCAGCGTCACGAACAAACCGCCGGTAGATTCGGAAACTAGGGAACCGTTCAAAAGGGAGAGTGCCGCCGCGGGGTCCGCTTTGTCGCGCGCCGAAAATTTAAACTCGGACACTACTTTGGCCATGAATAAAGCGGCAGGCGTCCCTTTTCCCGACACGTCGCCGACCATCACTCCGACCCGCTCGTGTTCAAGCGGCATAAACGCGTAAAGATCCCCGCCGACGGCCTTGGCGGGCTTCATGTAAACGGCCACATCCAGGCCCTTGACGTGCGGCGGCGCGGCGGGCAAGAAGCTCCGTTGGATTTGGCTGGCGATCTTGAGCTCGTTTTCAATAAGCTCTCTCTTTTGCATCTCAAAAATCTCGCGCGCGAGCGTCGTCGCCGCGTAAATCACGATCGAAAGCACCAGCGGATAAAAAAGATCTATCCAAAGACCCCACTGTAGAAAACAAGTGACCGAGTAGCCGGCATACAGGGCCATGATCACGAGCGTCCACAAGAGAGCGCGGACGGGTCTGAGCCGGAAGCTTAACCGGATGATCCAAAGCACGATCAGCGCCAGGACAATCAAATTGGACACCCGGTCAAGCCGACAAATAAAATCCTTTTTTAAAATACCGTTTAGAATGTTTGCGTAAGAACCCACCATCGGGTACACCGATTCGATTGGGATGGGGCTGGTGTCATGGGACGCCGTGGAGGTCAATCCGACAAAACAGATTTTTCCCTCGAATGCACTCAGGTCCAGGCGCGGCTTCTCTCCCGACAGACCCTCAAGATGGGAAGCAACGATATCCCAATAAGAGTAATGCTTGAAAGTCTCGCTCCACTTCCCCGCGTAATTGACGAGGTAATAACCGTCGTCATCCAGCGGGATAGAAAGTTCCTTCGAGAGACGCAGGCGATGGCCTTCCCGCGCGATCTCTTCGGGGCGAATCCCCAAGATATCCATCGCGATCCGGAAACTAAACTGATAATACTCTTTCCCCTGATAGGAAATGGCCGGGATGGCCCTTCGCCGTTTTCCATCGGCGTCCGCCTTCGTGTTCACAAAACCCGCGCCTTTCGCCACCGCAGCGTAAGAGTCCAAAAGCGGCGATTGGATTTTGTCCGAGACAAACTTTCCGTTCATGGCAGAAGGCGAGGAAAACGCAAACGTGAAATAGACATTGCCGGCCGCTTTCGCGGCGTCGAGGACCTTGGTGTCGCTGGGGTGGGGCTCGACAAACAACATATCGAACGCCAACGCTTTCGGCGGGTGGGCCTTCAACGCTTCGATAAGCAGCGCATGGTACTGGCGGTCAAACGGCCAGGCCCCCAGCGCTTTGAGCGTGTCGTCCCAGATATCGATAAAGACAATGTCGGGGGAAACAGGCCGCGGGCCACGGATCTGGCAACGCCAGTCGTAGGTCTGGAGTTCATACAGATCAAACGTACGGAAATAAGAAAAACCGAGCACGGCCGCGAACGGCAGCGCAAAACACAGCCCGCGAAGCAGTCGATTCACCTACTACTTCATCTCCGCCAGGGCCCTGGCGCGGTTTGTATAGATCGGAAACAACTTGTCCAGTTTGGTGATCTCAAAAAGACTTCTGACCTTGTCCGACAGGCCGGCAAGACCGAGACCACCGCTGCGGGACTTGACTGTTTTCAGCATCTCCACCAGTGCCGCAAGACCTGAACTGTCGATGTAGTTCACCTTTTCAAGGTCCACCACGATTTTTCCGGAAGATTCCTTCTCAAAAATTTTAAGCAATTCCTGCGAAGTCCCGATGTTGATCTCCCCGGTCACCTGAAACACCGCGATGCCGCCTTCCCGAAACAATTTTACGTCCATGCCCGCCTCCGTTTGCTCAGCCACGTAAGGACTTCACCATGAGAAGGCCGTTGCCTTTTTCATTGTATCTGACGCTATCCATCAGTTGATGGATCAAAAACACTCCACGGCCGTGGGCCTTCAGGAGGTTGTCCTCATGCGTGCAGTCCGCGAGTTCCCCCAAGTCAAAACCGCTTCCGTGGTCCTGCACGGCGATAGAGATCCTTTCCCTATTGTATTCGACGGCCAGTTGAACGGGGATATGGCTCTGAAGATTATTTCCGTATTTCATCGCGTTGACTAGCGCCTCTTCAAGGCACAACCGGATATCAAAGACCACGGCCTCGTTCAAACCCAAAGGCTTGAGAAAACGCATGACGCTATCACTGGTCTTGCGGATCTGGGACAAATCACTGGGAACTTGAAATTCTCTTCTCACGTTGCTTTCTCTCGCGTTTGGTTTTGACGGTAGAAACTTTTTGGATCACTTGAGAGACCACTCCGTCTTCAAAAACACCCATGTTCCTAAACTTTTCATAGCGCCGACTCACAAGCTCCATTGCATCCATGGCGACGGTTTCTTTCAAACTTTTCTTGATCCAGGCCTTGACCGCTTCGGCCGTGACCTCCGGATCTTGATGCGCACCGCCCAGCGGTTCTTTGATCACCTCATCGATGAGTTTCATCTCCAGAAGGTCTTTTGCCGTAAGCCGTAAAGCAGCGGCGGCATCGGGGGCCTTGGTCCTGTCTTTCCATAAAATAGCGGCGCATCCCTCCGGAGAAATCACGGAATAATAAGCGTTTTCAAGCACCGCCACGCGGTCTCCGACGCCTATGCCAAGGGCCCCGCCTGAACCGCCCTCCCCGATCACCGCCACGAGGATAGGAACCCGAATCCTGGCCATCTCCCGGATATTAAAAGCGATGGTGTAGGCCTGGCCCCGCTCTTCGGCGCCGACGCCCGGATAAGCACCCGGCGTGTCCACAAACGCCACCACGGGGAGACCGAACTTTTCGGCCAGCTTCATCAGTCGTATCGACTTCCGGTAACCTTCGGGGTGGGCGCTTCCGAAATTCCTCATGATATTTTCTTTGGCATCGCGGCCTTTCTGATGGCCAAGCACCAGGCAGGGATGCCCGTCGAGACGCGCAAAACCGCCGACCATTGCCTTGTCGTCCGCAAAAGTCCTGTCGCCGTGAAACTCCGCGAAATCCGTAAAAATAAACCGCACGTAATCCAGCGTGTAGGGCCGCTTCGGGTGACGCGCGATCTGCACCCGCTGCCACGGCGTCATGTTGGCATAGGTCTCGCGCTTCAAATGCAAAAGGCCGGATTCGAGTTTTTTCACCTCGGCTTGCAAATCCAGATTGCCGTCGGCGCTTAAATTCTTAAGTTCTTCGATCTTTTTCTCGAGCTCCACGATCGGCTTTTCAAAATCCAGCGTCGTAATCATTTTAATCGACTATCGTCACTTCGGTTCCCGGCGGCACCAAAGAATATAATTCTTCCACGTCGGTATTTTGCATGCGCACGCAACCGGCGGTGATTTGTTGTCCGATCTTCTCCGGCTCCGTCGTCCCGTGTATCCCATAACCCTTTTGGCTGATGCCCATCCAACGTGTGCCCAGGACATTCTGAGGGCTGCCGGGCGGCGCCACCGCGCCCGCCTTAAACCACGTGGGATTGAGAAGTTTGTCCGTGATCTTGAACACCCCGACCGGCGTGGAATTATCGGTCCCCGTGGATACCACGTAGGTTTTTAAAATGTTCTCATCCCCTTTCAGGATCAGCGTATTCTGCGATTTGTCGATCACGAGACTTAACCGGTAAGTGGGAATTTTAAGTTTTTGACCGGGATGCAGCAGATTGTTTTTCAAACCATTGACCCTTTGAATCAGATCGGCGGTGACGCCGTTTTTTCTCGCGATGCGCGTGAGGTTGTCGCCGGGCCGCACTTCATAAACCAGCGAATGGGCATCCGGCTTAGGGGAAAGAAATTGCTGAAATAAAGGCGTTTCCAAAGCAGCCGCGGGGGATGGGACGCCTTCTCCGAAACAGGCCGTGGCCGAAAAAACACCGGCCGCTAAAATCCACAACGCTTTTTTTCTCATCCGGACCTCCGAACGATTTGGGCTAGCGGTAAAAGAGTAGGGCGATCAATATCCCCAAAGTCCCGCCGGCAAATACTTCCACGGGGGTATGACCCAGAAGTTCCTTGACCTTGGATTCCTCAAGCCCCTTGTGCGCGTAGATGTCTTCCAGCATCTTGTTGAGCAGCGTGGCCTGCTTGCCGCTGTGGCGGCGTACCCCTTGCGCGTCGAACATCGTGATCACCGCGAATCCGCACGCCACCGCGAAAAGTCCCGAATCAAACCCGTGCTCAAGACCGATCGAGGTGGTCAGGCACATCGACAGCGCCACGTGCGAGCTGGGCATGCCGCCCGATCTCAGAAACCACTTAAAATTGAAGCGTTTATCCCGGATAACGCCTATCACGACCTTCAAAAACTGGGCCGTAAACCACGCCAGGAAAGTGGCCGAAAGTACTTTGTTTCGGCCGAATTCAGCCAAAACGGAGTGGGAGTTCCCAAGCGTCATAAATTTCTATCACCCTTTTAGCTAAAACAGACCGTATTATATAGGTTAGTGAAGTTTACTGCAAGAACTCCAGACGCTATTTCCCAATGCAGAATCGGCTGAATAAAACCTCGAGAACATCGTCAGCGGCGACATCCCCCACCAGTCCCCCTAAGTTCTCCAAAGCCGCCCTGATGTCAGCGGCGCAGAACTCCGCCGAAAGGCCGCTCTGGCAGGCCTCCCGAGCGCCGTTGACGGACTCAAGCGTCTTTTCCAACAGGTCTTTTTGACGAAGAGAACTGATCATGATTTGTTCACCCGTAAGCTGAACTCCGCCGGTAATTGATCTAAATATTTCCTCCTCTAACGATTCCAATCCCTTCTCTCTTACGCAGGAGGTTTCGACGACAGACATGTTTGGAAACAACGTTTTAAGATCAACCTCGTTTATTTTTTTAACCAAATCGGATTTGTTGATCACAAATATCCGCTTTGTCTTTTCCGGTAAAATTTCAAACAGCGCCCGGTCTTCCGTACTCAAGGGCCGGCTGCCATCCAGAACAAACAGCACCAGATCCGCTTGTTCCAAAGCTTTTTTTGAGCGCTCAATTCCTTCTTTTTCTATCGGGTGGTCCGTGTCTTGTATGCCCGCCGTATCCGACAGATGCACCGGAAAACCCCGGAGTTGAATGGTTTCCTCCACCACGTCGCGTGTCGTACCCGGATAAGGAGTGACAATCACGCGCGGCGAATGGGTCAGTCCGTTCATCAAACTGGACTTGCCTACATTGGGCCTGCCGGCGATGACAACCTTTAGGCCGCGCTTGGCCAATATTCCTGTTTGGGAAGCAGCCAGAAGTTCTTTTAGCTCTTCCGAAATTTCCCGCAGCCGGTTTTGCACCGCCGAAAGCGGCTCCGGTTGTATCCCCTCTTCCGGGAAATCAATCGCGGCTTCCAAATGACTGAGGATCTCGACGAGCTGCCCCTGAACGGCACGCACTTTCGCGGTCAGAGCTCCTTCCAACTGGGAGGCGGCCGAACGCCTGGTCAACTCCGTCTTGGCCTGAATGAGATCAAGCACCGCCTCCGCCTGAAGCAGGTCCAGCCGTCCGTTTAAAAAAGCGCGCTTGGTAAACTCTCCCGCGCCGGCCATGCGCGCGCCGGCACGGACCGCCGACTCCACAACCGCCTCGAGCACACCCGCGCCGCCATGCACGCTGATCTCGACCATGTCCTCGCAGGTGTAGCTCTTGGGAGCGCGCATCACCAGAAGCAGCGCCTCGTCAATCATACGCGAAGGTTCATGGAAAGACACGACGCGGCCGTAGCGCACGGTAAAGCTTTTTTGGTCCTTTATTTTTCCGCCGTTTTTCGCGATAAAAATCTTATCCGCGACGGAAATGGCTTCCCTACCGCTCAAACGCACGACCCCTATTCCGCCTTCTCCCGGCGGCGTGGAGATCGCCACAATCGTGTCCCGATTGGATTCTTTGATCATCGCCGCCAATATTCTCCCGCCTCACCCACCAGAAATAAAGACCCCGTGACAAGCAGCAAGTCTTGCGGCGTGGCGAGCCGGTTCGCCTTCTCAAACGCGCGGAAAGATTCTTTTTCCAAAAATACCTCCGCCTTAAAAACGCCGGCGGCCTTGGCTACTTCCTCGGCGGCCCGCGCGCGGGCGTGCGAAGACTGGGTTGCCACAATAAACCGCGCGGACGGCGCGACTGCGTCGAGAATCCCCCGCAGGTCCTTGTCCCCAGAGACACCAAGCACGACGATCAAACGCTCAAACCGGAAATGCCTTGCAAGCGCCGCCTTAAGTTTTTGCGCGCTGTCGGCGTTGTGCGCGCCGTCCAAGACCACAGTCGGACAGTTGGCTATCACCTCCAGCCGGCCGGGCCAATGCGCGGCCTTCAAACCCTTTCGCACCACCCCCTCGGAAATCCGAAGACCCGCCCTGCACTCAAGCGCTTTGGCCAGCACCACGGCCTGCGCCGCGTTTTTCATCTGGTGCTCGCCAAGCAAACCGATTTTCAAACGGTCGAAATCACCGTAAGGCGTGTGGAGGTCAAAGGTCTGAAAATTTTCTCCAAATTCTTTCCCGGTCACCGTGATTTCCTTTCCTACACTCACCAGCTTCGCCTGCCCGGCCTTCGCGGCTTTTTGAATCACGGCTGCGGCGGCCGGCGGCTGTTCTGCGGAAATGACGGTTTCGCCTCCTTTTATAATGCCTGCTTTTTGCGCGGCGATCTCGGCGATCGTGCAGCCGAGTTTGTCGGTATGCTCAAGACTGATGGGCGTGATGCCCGCCACTTTCGCGGGGGCGATGTTCGTCGAGTCCAAAAGGCCTCCCAGTCCCACTTCCAAGACGGCGACACGCACGCCCTGCGACCGAAAGTACTCGAGCGCGATCGTAGTCAGCGTCTCAAAATAAGTCAGCGGGTCTTTTTTCCAGCGCGGCTCGGCAAGCGTCTCACTCATTCGGGATACTAATTCCACGAAATGCCTTTCCGGAATGCAGCACCCGCCGACCTGAATGCGTTCGCGCACGTCTGAGAGATGCGGGGAGGTGTAAAGCCCCGCGGGGATGCCGGCGGCGTTCAAAATAGACGCCAAGATCGCGGCCGTGGATCCCTTGCCTTTGGAACCGGCGATCAGCACGGATTCGTAAGCGTTGTGAGGATCACCCCACGCCGCCGCGAGCGCGCGCATGCGGCCAAGCTCCATCGCCTGCGGATAACTGAACGAGCTGGTCTTCTCATAATTGAGAAGAGAATCGATAAACTGCATGGCTTCCTGGGTGTTCACGGGGAAAATTTTAAAAAAAACTTTTGAGCTTTTGCAAAAAGTCTCGCGGTGGAAAAATCCATCGCAGCAGGGACCGGTAGACGTTGGGCGGCAAATCGTGTTTCCCGCCGGGCACCGACACAAATTTCACGACCGCATTGTTGCGTTCGAGAAATTTCCTCACTTCCAAGACACCCTCGACGGGGACCACTTCATCCTGCTCGCCGTGGGCGATATAAAACCGCTTGCTTGAAGCGTTGAGCGCGTAGTTCTCAGTCTCGAAATTGAGGGGCCCGGTGCTTACCAGGCCCGCCGATTCGTATTTTTCGGGATATCTCAAGATCAGCGCCAGCGCCGTGACTGCGCCGGCGGATGTCCCCGCGACATAGAGCTTCTGTGTCCGGACGGAATAGCTCCGGGCCGCCAGTTTCAACATGCTCTCTATCCTGAACTGGAGCTGTCTGACTCCCAGATCATTTTCAA
>JAHFFL010000029.1 GCA_023247955.1 Candidatus Omnitrophota bacterium | reverse complement strand
GCCTCCCTGAGCATATCGCCCGTCGACACATGGATCAGCCCCAGATTTTTAGAGAGAACTTGCGCATGCGTACCCTTGCCTGCGCCGGGAGGACCCAAAAATATGAGTCTCAAGGGTCCACCCTCACCGGCTTTAGCGCTGCCTGCCGCGGATTCTGCCGCGCTTCATAAACCCTTCGTAATGCCGCATCAAAAGCTGAGACTCAATCTGCTTGATCGTATCCAAACTCACGCCCACCACGATCAAAAGCGCCGTGCCTCCGAAGAAATCCGCCACTTGATTCGGAATCTTAAGCGCTTTGCCGATCACGTCCGGCGCCACCGCGATAAGCGCTAGAAAAATCCCGCCCGGTAACGTGACGCGGTTGATGATAAAATCGAAATACTCGACCGTCGGAGTTCCCGGCCTGACGCCGGGAATAAACCCGCCGTACTTTTTCATGTTCTCCGCCACATCAATGGGATTAAACGCGATCGCTGTATAAAAATAGCTGAAAAAAACGATCAACAACATCATGAGAACCGTGTAGCTCCAATTCCCCGATCCCAACGCTCCGGTCACTTGTTGAATAAAATGGTTGGGCACAAACACACCGATGGTCGCCGGAAACAGGATGATCGACTGAGCGAAAATAATCGGGAGCACTCCGCCGTTGTTCACCTTGAAGGGGATAAACGTCGATTGTCCGCCGAATACCTTTCTTCCGACTACGCGCTTGGCGTACTGCACCGGAATTTTTCTCTCGGCCTGCGTCAACAAAATGACAAACACGACCGCCGCGACCATGATGCCGATCATGATCAGGACAGTCAAAAGATCCATATGCCCGCCTTGTCCGCCGCCGCCCTGTCCCGGCCGCGCGAGAGACGCGATCTGGATAACGGCCGTCGGCGCACGGGAGAGAATCCCCGCCGCGACGATCAGCGACATGCCGTTGCCTATGCCTTTTTCCTGGATCTGTTCGCCCAACCACATGATAAACGCCGAACCCGTCGTCAGCGTCAACACAGTCAGCAGGCGGAAGCTCCATCCGGCAAAACTCACGATTTGAAGCCCGCCGAAATGCGCGGGATTTTCAAGCCAGAGCGCGATGAAAAAAGACTGCATCACCGAAAGAACGATAGTGCCGTAGCGCGTGTACTGGTTGATCCGCCGGCGCCCGATCTCGCCTTCCTTGGCCATCTTCTCAAGCGCCGGGATCACGACCGTGAGCAGCTGCATGATGATGGAACTCGAAATATAGGGCATGATCCCCAGCGCGAATATCGTGAGCCGGTGAATCGCGCCGCCGGAAAACAGGTTCATCACGCCAAACAGCGTCTTTCCCTGGTTTCGAGTCAAGTTGTCAAAGAACACGGCCAGCTTTGCGCCGTCAATGCCGGGCGTGGGGATAAACGCGCCCAGCCGGTAAACCGCGATGATCGCGAACGTGATCAGTATCTTCTTTCGAAGATCGGGGATCTTGAACGTATCCGCGAACGCTTGAAGCATTTACCGGCCCCTGGGCCCGGAAACGGTTGTTTTCACCGCCGGCGAAACGGCTGAAATCGTTTCCGCTTTTCCTCCCGCCTTTTTGATCTTTTCAAGCGCCGATTTCGAGAACGCATGCGCTTTAATCGTCAAAGGGTGTTTCAACTCGCCGTCCCCCAATACTTTCACTAAAATCTTTTTTTTGTGATTCACAAGGCGCTTTTCTTCGAGAAGCGCCGGCGTCACCTCTGAGCCGGTCGGAAAACCGCTCAGCCGCTCAAGCGACACCACGGCATATTTTGGCTTGGGCGTGAACGTGAATCCCCTTTTGGGAACCCTCCGAATCAGCGGCATCTGTCCGCCCTCGAAACCCGGCCGCACTCCTCCGGAAGCCCTCGCGTTTTGGCCTTTGTGCCCGCGTCCGGATGTCTTCCCGTGTCCGGACCCCCGGCCACGGCCGACAATCTTTTTTCTTTTTTTGGCCCCGTGGGCCGGCTTTAAACGGCTAAGCAACATTCGAGGAATCTCCCATCAGCCTTCTCAGACCTTCCACCGTGGCGCGGACGACATTGATCGCGTTGTCGGACCCTAGGGACTTCGTCAAAATATCTTTAATCCCCGCCGACTCGCAAATCGCGCGCACCGCGCCACCCGAGATCACGCCGGTCCCCGGCATCGCGGGCTTCATCAGCACCCTGGCCGCCCCAAACCGTCCGGTGACCTCATGGGGAATGGTCGTCCCCTTAATCGGCACACGCATCAAATTCTTTTTTGCCTGAAAAATCCCCTTGCGGATGGCGTCCTGCACTTCATTGGCCTTGCCCAGTGCAAAACCGACCCGGCCTTTCAGGTCACCGACCACCACCAGCGCGCTGAACGAAAACCGCTTGCCGCCCTTGACTACCTTGGCGACGCGGTTCACCGCCACGACCTTCTCGACGAATTCCTGAGGGGTGTCCTGCCGATGATGTGGCCTTCTGGAACGTCCTTCGGGCCTCTGTTTCTTGACAGTCTCGACGACCTCTTCCGTCACCGCCACCACCGCCGCCTGATTCAGAGGCACCGCCAATACTTCGGACTTTTCGAGCGGCTTGCCCTTGGCCTTTGGTTTGAACTCCTTATTTTCCACGCGATGCCCCTTTATCTAAAATTAAAACGAAAGTCCGCCCTCACGAGCGGAGTCGGCAAACGCCTTGACGCGACCGTGATAAAGAAAACCGCCGCGGTCGAACACCACCCGCGCGATTCCTTTCGCCTTGGCTTGCTCGGCCACAAACTTACCGAACACCACCGCCGCCTTGACATTGCCGGCGTTCTTAATTCCCGTCGCTTTGCGGAACGCCTTGCTTTTGGTTGAAAAACCAACCAACGTCTTTTGCTCGAAATCATCGATGATCTGCGCTTCCAAATGCTGCAAGCTCGGGTAAAGCGACAAACGGGGTCTCTCGGGATTGCCGCTCACGCGTTTGCGTATCCTAAAATGCCTGACGATGCGATTGGAACCTACTTTTCTGGTGTCCCGAATCACTTGGTCACCGTCTTTCCAGCCTTGCGCCGCACGACCTCGTCGACATAACGCACACCCTTGCCTTTATAGGGTTCCGCTTCGTAGACCTTGCGGATCTTGGCGGCAAAATGGCCCACGGCAACTTTGTCCACGCCCTTGACAAACACTTGCGTCGGCTTCGGCGCCTCCACCGTCAGACCCTCCGGTACTTCCAAAATCACCGGATGCGTAAACCCCAGCGAAAGGTTGATGGCCTTGCCCTGGACCTGCGCCTTAAAACCGACGCCCTCTATGGTCAGTTCCTTCACAAAGCCGTCCGTGACACCCTTGATCATGTTGGACACCACGCTGCGCGCGGTCCCCTGAAGCGCTTTGTCCGTCTTGAGCTCTCCCAGTCTGGAGAATGACAACGCGCCGTCTTTGAGCTCAGCTTTGATACGGTGGTTCAGGCGAAAAGAGAGTTTACCCTTGGGACCCTCAACGTTCACCGCGCCGCCTTCGACGGCAAGCTTCACGCCTTTCGGTACTTCTATCGGTTTTCTACCCACGCGCGACATTGTTTTATCTCACCAGATCTTGAGCAGGACTTCGCCGCCCACCGACCGCTTCTTTGCCTGCTCACCGCTCAATACGCCCTGCGGGGTCGAGAGCACGCAAATTCCAAGACCGTTTAAGACCACGGGGATTCCCTCTTTTTTCGTATACCTCCGGAGCCCCGGTCTGGACACCCTGATAATCTTTGTGATCTTACGGACGGGCTCGTCGGCTTTTTTGAGATAAACTCTCAGCACACCCTGTTTTTTATCGTCAATTAAACGGTAATCGTAAATAAATTTTTCCTGACGCAGTACCTTCAGGACATCCTGCAGCAAAGAAGACGCCTTCAAGTCCACGCGTTCCCGGCGTATCCGGTTGGCATTCCTCAAAGAAGTCAGTGCGTCAGCGAGCGGATCGGATAGAGACATGGGCTCACCAACTCGCTTTGACAAGACCGGGGATTTCCCCTCGGGAAGCCAGTTCCCTCAGGCAAATACGGCACAGTTTAAATTTACGGTAAAAACCCCTCGTCTTCCCGCACTGCATGCAGCGATGGTAGGCCTGCGTTTTAAACTTCGGGGGCCTTTGTTGCTTGATAATGAGCGATAACTTTGCCATCCGGGTTTCCTTAAACTTGAGCCGTCTCGGCCTTGGAGGTCTGAACGGGCTTTTCGATTTTTGTTCTAAACGGCACTCCAAACAAACTCAAAAGCTCATAGGAGAGCTCCCTCGATCCTGAATTGATCACAATCGTCACGTCCATTCCCTGGGGCCTCACGAGACGATCGGTCTCGATTTCCGGAAAAATATTCTGCTCCTGTATCCCAAACGTGTAATTGCCTCCCTGATCGAAACCACGCGGGCCCAGTCCCCTGAAATCGCGCACGCGCGGAAGCGCCACGCGCAGCAGCCGCTCCAGGAATTCATACATGATCCGCCGTCTCAGCGTGACCCGGCAGCCGACAGGGGAATTTTCCCTGATCTTAAAATTGGAGATGGCCTTCTTCGCGCGCGTGATCACGGCCCGCTGCCCGGTAATCGTCGTGAGCTCCTGCTGAGCGGCCTCGACAATCTTGATGTCCTCGGCGCCTTTCCCGACTCCCATGTTCACCGCGACCTTCTTGATCGAAGGCACCTGCATGGGGTTTTTGTAGCTGAATTTTTTCATCATCTCCGGCACGATGCGCTTCTCGTAAAGCTCTTGGAGATTGGGCTTATTTTTCATGGGCTTCGATCACCGCTTTATTTTTCGATGAAATCCGCTGCTTGGAGCCGTCGCTCGCGACAAGCGCCCGGAGTCGTGAAAATTTTCCGGAAACAGGATCGACGAGCCCCACATTCGACAAATGAATCGTCGCCTCTTGGCTCACGACCGCGCCCTGCGGGTGTTGCTGGCTCTTCCGCATGTGTTTCTTGACAAAGTTGATGCCTTCGACCAGCGCCCGGCCTTTTTTGGGGTAGACATGCAACACCTTGCCGGTCTTGCCGCGGTCCTTGCCGGCCAGCACCAACACCTTGTCCCCTTTTCTGACCCTTAGACTCACTTAGATGACCTCCGGAGCCAAAGAAATAATTTTCATAAACCCCTTGTCGCGAAGCTCTCTCGGCACGGGGCCGAAAATGCGCGTGCCCCGGGGATTTTTCTGCGCGTCGATAAGCACAAGCGCGTTCGAGTCAAAACGCAGCGACGTCCCGTCGGGCCGGCGGATCTTATTCTTCGTACGCACAACAACTCCTTTGACAACCTCTCCCTGCTTCACTGTCGCGTCGGGGCTGGCTTCTTTGACATTGGCGCTGATGATGTCGCCGACCTCGGCGATAAGCCGTCCCGAACGGCCGATCACACCGATGCAGGACGCTTTTTTCGCGCCTGTGTTGTCCGCCACTTCCAAAAGCGTCCTCATTCGGATCATGACGGCTTCCCGGAACCTTCTGTCGCCGCGGGTTTTTGGGTCGGAACGGCCGTGCGTATGCCCATGACCTCTTCCTTCAAATCCGCCGAAGAATCCTTGCGGCCGTGCGCAAGCACCTCAACTAGCCGCCACCGTTTTTCCTTCGAGACAGGCCGGGTCTCCACGATACGCACGGTATCGCCGACCTTGGCCTCATTTTTCTCGTCATGGACCTTGAATTTTCTGGCCTTCTCGATCACCTTGCCGTAGAGCGGGTGCGGCACCTTGCGTTTGATCTGCACGACAATCGTCTTCTTCATCTTGTCGCTGGTCACGACCCCCTCTCTTTCTTTTCTCAAATTCGGCCGTGGCGCGTTAGCCGGCATTTTTCTTTTCCCTTTCTATCGTGTTCACGCAGGCGATCTGCCTGCGAAATACCTTAAACAAATGCGGTTTATCGAGCTGCCCGTTGATCTTCTTTTGCAGGCATTCCCGCAGCTCTTTCTCAAAGCCGGCTTTCTTTTCGGCCAGTTCCGCAAGACTCAAATTCTTGAGTTCTTTGGCTTTTATGGAATTCATCACAACTCCTTCCTTGAAACAAAGCGAGTCGCTAACGATATCTTGAACGCCGCGAGCCGCATCGATTCCCTCGCAAGCTCTTCCGGCAAACCTTCCACTTCAAAAAGAATTTTTCCGCGACGGACTACCGCTACCCAACTCTCTACCATGCCCTTGCCTTTGCCCATGCGGGTTTCCGCGGGCTTTTTCGTGACCGGTTTGTCCGGGTAAGCGCGGATAAACACCTTGCCGGTTTTCACGTTCCTCGAGATCGCTACGCGGGCGGCTTCGATCTGGACGTTGGTGACCCAACCGTTTTCCAACGCCTGCAGGCCGAACTCCCCGAAACTCAGCCACGAACCCCGCTGAGCGGCGCCTTTACGGCGGCCGCGCTGCGCCTTCCGGTACTTGACCCGTTTAGGCATCAACATGACCGGCCTCCGAAACCACGGGTGTATTCACGCGCTTAATAATATCGCCCTTGTACACGAGAACCTTCACCCCAATCTTGCCGTAAGTGGTCATCGCCTCCGAAAATCCATAGTCAATATCGGCGCGCAGCGTATGGAGCGGCACCGTCCCCTCCAGATACCCCTCGGCCCGGGCGATTTCCGAGCCGGCGAGCCGGCCTTTGGTCTGCACCTTGATTCCTTTGGCGCCGCTCTCGGTCGCCTGCTGCATCGCTTTCTTCATGGCTCGGCGGAAAGCGATCCTTTTTTCAAGCTGTAGCGCAATATTTTCAGAGATCAACTGCGCGTCAATCGAGGGATTTTTGATTTCCCGGATATTGATGTGGACCTCTTTATTACCGGTAATCCCCTGCAGGTCTTCGCGCAGGCGGTCGATGTCGGCGCCCTTTCTTCCGATGATCACGCCGGGCCTCGCCGTGTGAATATTCACGCGGATCTTGTCGCTGGCACGTTCGATCTCGATCTTTGAGATCGCCGCCTGCAAAAAAGTCCTTTTCACATGCTTGCGGATCTTGATGTCTTCATGCAAAAATTTGGAGAAATCCTTCTTGTTGGCATACCAGAGCGAGCTCCACGTCTTAACGATCCCCAACCGCAAACCGATAGGATGAACTTTTTGGCCCATTATCTCGCTCCCGCCATTTTTTTCTCACCGCTTTTTGCTTTCGCCGTTTTCTTGGGCACGCTTGTCCGGACCACAGTCGTTTTTGCGGCTGCCGGACCCGCCGAAATCTTGTGGCCGCCCACTCGGTCCAACTCCAGCGTAATGTGGCTGGTCCGCTTGTGTATCACCGAAGCGCGCCCCATGCTGGCCGAGCGAAAACGCCTCATCGACGGCCCCCCGTCCGCGAGCACCTTGGAGATAATGAGTTGGTTCGGCTCAACCTGCGAATTTTTCTTCGCGGCATCGGCCGCCTGCAAAAGCAATTTGCGGATAATCCCGCTGGCGCGCCTGGGCGAGCCGTTTAAAATCGCGTGGGCCTCAGGCACCCGCTTTTTGCGGATCAGGTCAATCACGTAGCGAACCTTTCGCGGGGATATTCGGACAAATTGCGCGCATGCCTTGGCGATCATCTTAAGTCAACTCCGCGGTCTGCTTGGTGATCTGACCGTGTTTCCGGAACGTCCGCGTCAACGAGAACTCCCCTAACTTGTGTCCCACCATGTTCTCGGTAATAAACGCGGGAATAAACGTTCTGCCGTTATGAATCATCATCGTCAGCCCTACAAAATCGGGCGTCACCGTGGAACGTCGGGACCAGGTCTTGATGGGCCTTCGCTCCCGTTGTTTCTGCATCGCGATCACTTTTTGCAAAAGTTTTTCGTCCACAAAGGGACCTTTTTTAATCGACCGGCTCATCCGCGAGGCCTTCCCGTCACGATGTTTTTTGAGCTCTGTTTTTTCTTGCGCCGTGTCTTGAAGCCCTTGGCCAGTTGGCCACTCCGCGAGGTCGGGTGCCGTCCACCGGATGACTTGCCTTCGCCGCCGCCCATCGGATGATCCACCGGGTTCTTCGCGACCGCGCGCGACGCCGGCCGGTAACCCATCCAGCGGTGACGCCCGGCCTTGCCGAGAGAAATATTCTCATGGTCCAAATTGCCGATCTGACCTACCGTGGCGTAGCAATTGGACGGAATAAGCCGCACCTCGCCCGAAGGGAGCCGCACGTGCGCGTTCTGACCTTCTTTGGCCATCAAAATCGCATAACCACCGGCCGTGCGGACGATCTGCCCGCCGCGGTTTCTCTGAAATTCAAGATTATGAATCTGCGTCCCCAGCGGAATCTCGCTCAAAGGCAACGCATTCCCCGGGGACACCTCGGAACCCGGGCCGCTCCTCACCACCGAACCTACGCTCAGTCCCACAGGTGCTAAAATGTAGCGTCTCTCTTTATCGGGATATTCAATCAGGGCGATGCGGGCCGTCCGGTTCGGATCGTACTCCACGGAAATCACCTTGCCCTCGATCCCGACCTTGTCACGCTTGAAGTCGATCAAGCGGTATTTTTTCTTGTGTCCGCCGCCGCGGCGACGCGAGGTCATGCGCCCGTGCGAGTTACGGCCGCCGCTTCTCTTCAAGGCCTCGACCAGCGATTTTTCGGGCCGTTTGTTCTTCGGCCAGATCTCCGAAAAATCCGAGATCGCGGTCCACCGCAGAGTCGTCGTGTACGGCCGGTATGTCTTATTTCCCATGTTTGTCTTCCAATCCCTCGTTTTTAAGCCACATCAATCTTGTGTCCTTGCTTCAAGGTCACAAAGGCCTTTTTCCACTCGGCGGTTTGTCCCGCCTGGTGACGCACCCGCTTCAGTTTTCCGGGGACCACCTGCGTATTGACACAAACCACCTTGACTTTGTAAATCGCCTCCACCGCCCTTTTAATTTCAATTTTATTGGTGTCTTTTTTCACCGAAAAAAGATACTGGTTCGCCTGCGCGGCGAGCCGCGTCCCCTTCTCGGTCCTGAGCAGCGCGTTCAGCACACGGATCGAGCGGGTCATGATTTGAGCCGTTTCACAAGCCCTTGATAAGCGGCCTTGGTCATCACGCATTCCCGGTGCGACAACACATCAAGCGCGTTGATTTCTCCGGCAGTCTTCACCGACACCCCGCGGATATTCCTGGAAGCCAGAAGAAGATTCGGAGATTTTTCTTCCACCAGGAACAGCGGCTTTTCCAGTTTAAAAACTTTCATCAAATCGGCGACGAGCTTCGTGCGCGGGGCTTCCACGCGCAGATCCTGCAAAAGAATCAGTTTGCCGTCCGCCACTTTGTCCTTGAC
>JAHFFL010000028.1 GCA_023247955.1 Candidatus Omnitrophota bacterium | reverse complement strand
CGCCTATCGCGACAAGCGCGTCAATGCCGATTTTTTTAAAATTATTCCTAAGTTTCTCAAGCGCCGCGGGGTCTTTGTAGGGATTGGTGCGACTGGTGCCCAGCACAGTCCCGCCGCGATGCAGAATGCCCGATACCGAAGAAAGATCCATCGGCTTGGTGTGGTTATCCACCAGCCCCTTCCATCCGTTTTGGATGCCAATCACTTCAATGCCTTCCCGATAAGAAGTCTTCACAACGGCACGGATGACCGGATTGAGCCCCGGACAGTCACCGCCTCCCGTCAATACACCGATTTTCATGCGCGTCTCCTTCTGATAGCCCTTTAGAATAATTTATTTCTTAAGCGCCGCGATCTTGGATTCGTCGGCATTTTTGTCCGACCATTCCCCTAAAATCCGTGGAATAAAATCCGTGGTCATCTGCGCTCGCCGAAAGATCGGACTTTTCAAGATTTCTTTATGGATCGGGACCGTCGTCTTGATCGGTTCAATGATGAATTCCTCAAGCGCCCGCTGCATGATCCCTATCGCCTCGCCGCGGTTGCGTCCAAACGTCATAAGCTTCCCGATCATCGAATCGTAATGCGGAGACACCGTATAACCCGCATACACATGGCTGTCAAGACGCACGCCTGGACCGCCAGGGGCATTGTACCTCTCAATTTTACCGGGGCAAGGCGTAAAATCGTTCGCCGGGTCTTCGGCGTTGATACGGCACTCCATCGCGTGGCCCTTGAGCGGGATCTTGTCCTGCTTGCGGATGGAGAGTTTCTCGCCGGCCGCGATTCGTATCTGCTCTTTCACGATGTCGATGCCGGTCACCAGCTCCGTAATTCCGTGCTCGACCTGTACCCGCGTATTCATCTCAATGAAATAAAACTTCCCGTCGGTATCCAGCAAAAATTCGATAGTCCCCGCGTTCACGTAGTTTACGGCCTTAGCCGCCTTGATCGCCACCTCCCCCATTTTTTTGCGGAGTTTCCAATCCACCGAGGGAGACGGGGCTTCTTCGAGTAGTTTCTGATGCCGCCTCTGTATCGTGCAGTCACGTTCATAAAGATGCGTGATATGCCCGTACGAATCCGCAAGGATCTGAAACTCGATATGCTTCGGTTTTTCCAGGTATTTTTCGATATACACCGCGGAATTGCCGAACGCGGATTCCGCTTCATGCTGGGCGGTCATCAACGCGCTCACCAGCCGCACCTCATTGTGGCAAACACGCATGCCGCGCCCGCCGCCGCCCGCCGCCGCTTTGATAATCACCGGATACTTGATCTTCTTGGCGACGCGCAGCGCTTCTTCTTTATCTTTGATAGCCTCCTGGCCGCCAGCCACAATCGGCACCCCGCATTTCCTCACCGCTTCGCGGGCCGCCATCTTATCCCCCATCACGCGGATAGCTTGGGGGCTAGGCCCGATAAACTTGATTTGGCAAGACCCGCAGATCTCCGCGAAATGAGCGTTTTCCGCCAAAAAACCGTAGCCGGGGTGTATCGCGTCCACGTCGGTGATTTCGGCAGCACTGATAATCGCCGGAATATTCAAATAGCTTTGGGCCGAAGGCGCCTTGCCGATACAGATTGCCTCATCCGCCAAATGCACATGCGGGGACTCGGCATCCGCCTCCGAATAAATTGCGACAGTGCGCACACCCATTTCTTTGCAGGCGCGAGTAATGCGGAGTGCGATTTCTCCACGGTTAGCAACTAAAATTTTTGAAAACATTTGAAATTATTCCGCTGGAGTTTTAGTGAAAGCTCAGTAAGGTTGTCATTCCAGCAAAAAGAGGGGCTGGTTGAATTCCACCGGGTCGCCGCTATTGATATTGATCGTCACTACCTTCCCGCGTGCTTCGGATTTGATTTCGTTCATCAACTTCATGGCTTCGATGATGCAGACCACTTGCCCCACCTCCACCTGAGAACCCACCTGCACAAACGGCGGGGCATCCGGAGCGGGGGACGCATAAAAAGTGCCGACCATCGGCGAGCGAATCACGGTGCGCGGTGGCAAGCCGGGCCCCTTGGAGGCCTCTTTGGCGTCCTGGGTTTCTTGCATTTTGGAGGAGCCATTCCCCGGCCGTGATTCTTGGGAAACCTGTTCAATAACGCCCAAAGGGCTTTTCTTCAAACAAATCCTGAGGCCCTCTTTCTCCAACTCCAATTCCGTGAGCCCGTTTTCGTTCATGAGCTGTATCATCTCTTTGATTTCTTTGATATTCACTCGGTTAAACCTCCGCTAGCCGCATCGTTAAACCCTCTCCACGTAAAGACCCGTCCGGGTGTCCACCCGAATCTTGTCCCCGCTGTTCACAAACAGAGGCACCTTAATCGCCACGCCCGTTTCGACCTTGGCGGGTTTGGTCCCGCTTTTGGCGGTGTCGCCGCGAACGCCGGGCTCCGTCTCGGTCACCTCAAGGATTACGGAGGACGGCAGTTCCACGGAAATAAGCTCTTCGCCGCAGTATTGACCGGTCGCTTCCGAATTGTCTTTCAAAAAACTCACCTTGTTCCCCAAAAGCTCGGCGCTCACCACCACCTCATGATACGCCTCGGAATCCATGAAATAATAACGGCTGCCCTCATGGTACAGGTACTGAATGGGTTTTTCTTCGAGATAGACCTCCTCAAATTTGTCCCCCGAGCGGAATTTCTGCTCCAACACGTTTCCGGTTTTGATATTCTTAAGCTTCGTGCTGACAATCGGCTGGCGCTGCTGCATCTTCACGAGCTGGTACTCAAGGATCTCGTACCGTTCGTTGTTCAGCTTGATGATGATTCCATTTTTAAACTGGCTTGTCGAGATCACGCGTCAACACCTCATGCCCTTTTTCGGTGATCAGCACCATGTCTTCGATGCGCACACCAAACTTGCCCGGCAAATAAATCCCCGGCTCCACGGTAATCACCATGCCGGGCGCGAGCACGGTTGGACTTTTGGCGGAAACCGTGGGGGCCTCATGAATTTCAAGGCCTACCCCATGCCCGGTCCCGTGGCCAAAATAGCGCCCATAGCCGCACCGCTCAATGGTTCGGCGGCAAGCGGTATCCACTTCCCTGGCGGGAACCCCGGGAGCCGCTTTTTTGATCCCCTGAAGCTGGGCATCACGGACGATCTTGTGGATTTTCTGATGCAAGGGAGTCATTTTACCTAAAAAGACAGGTCGGGTCAAATCGGAATGATACCCTTCATAGACCACTCCCATGTCCACAAGCACCGGCTGATTATCTTTAATCAAGGTTCCATCGGTACGGCAATGCGGCATCGAAGAGCGCGCTCCCGAAGCGATAATAATGTCAAATGCCGGTTTTTCGGAACCCAAAGATTTCGTGTAATGCTCAAGCCGGCCCTGCGCCTCTCTTTCCGACATCCCTGGGCGGATAATCTCCCGCACATAATGAAAACCGCGAACCGCGATATCAACGGATTTTCTTAGCAAGGCCAACTCTCCACTGTCTTTTAGCTCCCTTAACTTCTCCACCAGCCCATCCGTCGGGACTATCCCCGGTTTGCCCAGCGCACGCTCCATCCGTAAATAAAACGCATGCGAAACCACCGAGGCCTCAAAGCCGAGTTTTTTGAGCTTCAGCTTCCTCATCAGATCGGCGACAATCTCCACCACCCCTCTCTTATCCCTCAAAGTAATCCGAAAGCCCTTGGCTTCGTTGGAAGCTTCCTCGGCGTAGCGGGAATCAGTGATGAAATAAAGCCCTTTGGACGAAACCAGGAGCCAGGACTCGGTCCCTTTAAAGCCGCTCAAGTAGGTCACGTTAGGCCAGGAACTCACGAGAAAAGAATCGAGATTTTCTTTTACAAGACAACGGAGAAAACGCTGGATTCTAGGGTTTTTCAAAGGAGCCCCAGTGCGGCCAGAAAACCCAGCTCATAACTTTTTTCCCCGAATCCTGAGATCTGCCCCGAAGCCACCGGGGCTACCAGCGACTGATGGCGAAACGCTTCGCGGGAGTAAATATTGGAGAGATGCACCTCAACGGTCGGGATTCTCACGGCGGCTATCGCGTCGCGTATCGCAACACTCGTGTGCGTGTAGGCCGCGGGGTTGATTACGATAGCAGAGACACTTCCCTTCTTGGCGCCGCCAATCTTAGACACGATTTCGCCCTCATGGTTGGACTGAAAAATTTCCACTGAAACCTTGTGGGTCTTCGCAAGTTTTTTTAAAAGTTTATTGACGCCGGCAAGCGTTACACGTCCGTAAATCTTGGGCTCCCGCTTGCCCAAAAGATCCAGATTGGGACCGTGAATCACGAGTATTCTTTTCACTTGAGAGCTCCTTGTTGTCAATTTTTAAGTGGCCGCTGTCGAGGTCTTGAACCGAATGTGGTAGTCGTGACGCAACAGATAAATCACGCCGCCAATCACGCTGACCATTAGAAGAAAACCCAACCACAGAATCCCTATTGCCGCCGCAATTTCTTTGCCAATGTAGGGTTTGAGAAAATAGATATACGCCCCCTCGCGGATCCCGAGACCGTTCAGCGACGGCAGCATACTGATCAAATGAACCATCGGGATCAAAAGGTAAAAATAAAGAAGCGGGACATGGCCTCCAAGCGCCGTCGCCATCAAGTAAACCACGAAGATGCTGATGCCTTGCGCGACAAGCGACAGCCCGAGCGCCTTCGCCACTACCCGCTTATGGTTTTTAAAATTGTGCAGACCGTCGTAGAGCCGTCGCAGCGTCTGGCCGATCTTGGCACGGTTGAGCAGCATTTCCACAAAACGGAAGCGCCGCGCGGAGCCGCGATGAAAAAGGAGGACAAAAAATACCGCCGAAGATCCCAGCAAGGAATAAACAATCAACGGAATTGCGGGATTGCCCATTTTCTTGAGGAAAAAAAGTAGGCTAAAACTCGGAATAAGCACGAACGTGAATAGCCCGAAGATGCGATCCATCAGCACGCAAGTCGCGGACTTCATCGATTCTCCGGTGATCCGGGCTGCGCACATTGCCTTCACGATATCTCCGCCCACCGACGTCGGCAGAAAATTGTTGAAAAAATATCCCACAAAAGTCAGGTTTGAAGCGTCCCTAAAACCCAGCCGCGCGTCCTCGGCCGAAAAGATCAGCTGCAGGCGCTTGGCAAGCACAAAAGCGGTCAATAAAAAGATCAACGCGGCGGTGGCGAAGAGACCCTGGTTCACATGCTTCAGCGCGTGGATGATTTCCGGGATATCCTCACGCATGAGGAAAAACAAAAGACCCAGAAACAAGAAACTGATGGTGGAACGGAGGAGAATTTTTTTCATAAAAGACCGATTATATCAGTCCGGGCGAATTAATCAATAACTTCACACCGGTTCGTTTCGGAGAACTTCGGCGGCAAGCTCCGGCGGGGTGGCGTTCAGATAAAAACCGGTGCCTAGCTCAAACCCGCTGACCTCAGTCAGGTGGGGGATGATCTCCAAATGCCAGTGAAAACTGTTTCCTTCCTTCGCCTGTAGCGGAAGCGTGTGAATCATGAAGTTAAACGGAGGATCTTTCAGCGCTTTCTTCATCTTGAGCAGCGTCGTTTTGACCGTCAGCGCCAGTGATTTCAGCTGGTCGTCGGAAACCAATGAATACGAACTTTGATGGGACTTGGGCAATATCCATGTCTCAAACGGAAGCCGCGAGGCAAACGGCGCCATCGCCACCCAATCCTCGCCGTCGAAGACCGTAAGCTTTTTCGAAGTGGATTCCTGTTTCAAGATGTCACAAAAAATACACCGCTCGGTATATTCAAAATGCCTGCTGGCCCCTTTCACCTCCCCTTGTACCCTCGAGGGAACCACCGGCAGCGCGATAAGCTGCGAATGGGGATGCTCAAGACTGGCCCCGGCGTCGGCCCCGTAATTTTTGAAGATCAGGATATATTTAAAACGCGTGTCCTTTTGCAGGTCGAGACACCGGTCGCGGTAAGCCCTAAGCACAAGCTCCACCTCTTCGGCCGGGGCGTCGGCGATTTCCCTGGCATGATCGGGATTTTCGATGATGACCTCATGGGCGCCGAAGCCGCCGACCTTCTCATAAATCCCGACCGCGGCCTTTTCGGTGCTTTCCTCGATCTGAAGCGCCGGAAACTTGTTGGGAATCACGCGTACCTGCCAGCCGGACTGGCCTTTTGCCGCGCCCTTTTTCGGATAGACGGCGATCTCCGGCGGCGTCATTAACTCATTGCCCGGGCAAAAAGGACAGGTCTTGCTGGACTTCTCATGCGGCCGGAGCTTGACGAGTTCTTTGGCCAGTGGTTTTTCCACATTGACGATAATCCAGCGGCTGGTGACCGGGTCCTTACGTAGTTGTGGCAACGAAGACTCTCCTCTTAAACCCCGGTTTCCCTAAGCAGCAGCGCGGCGTCTTCCGGTGACGTCGGGTTAATGTGAATCCCTGTCCCCCATTCAAAACCGGCGTGGTGCGTCAAGCGGGGGGAAATCAAAAGATACCAGTGAAAATCCTCTTCTAGGGTCTTCCAATAAGCGTCTTTCTTTTTATGACGATACGGCGCTGTATGTAAAATAAAATTGTACGGGGGATCATTCAGCAGCACACGGACCTTCGCAAGACTTGTTTTTAGCGTCTCGGCGAAACCCCGAAAATCCGAGGGTTCGAGTCGGCCGAAATCCGCGGAATGTTTCTTGGGAAGAATCCAGATCTCAAACGGCGCCCTTGAAGCGAAAGGGCAAAAGGCAAAAAAGGCATCATTCTGATAAACTACGCGCAGGCCTTCCGAGGACTCCTGACGCAGGATGTCGCAGAATACACAGCGCTCGCGTCGGTCGAAGTAGCTCTTGACGCCCAAAAGCTCCTCTTTCACGCGTTTTGGGATAATCGGCATGCCGATCAGTTGTGAGCGCGAGTGGCGGATGAGCTGCCGCGCGTTGATCATCTGGCCGTGGTTTTTGAACAACAGCGCGTACTGCAGGCGCGGGTCGGTCTCCATCTGGTTGATCCGTTCTTTGTAGACCGCGATCACGTCCTCCAGATGCGAAACCGGCATTTCGTCCAAGTCATGAGAGTGTTTGGGGCTCTCGACGATAATCTCGTGGCGGCCCACACCGTTCATCAGATCGTAAATCCCTTCCCCGAAGCGCGCGATTTTCTGATCGGAGACCAGCAGCGGCGTCTTGCTGGGGATCACGCGCACCTGCCATCCGGAACTGTCCGGTGTGGGAACGGATTTACGGATTGCGTAGATTTCGTGAGTGGTTCGTAACTCGCGGCCCTCACAAAAAGGGCATTCAGCCTCCTCGCTGATCTTGTCTGGCTTGTACTCCACCGGCCGTCGACTTCTCTCCGTTGAAATAATGGTCCAGTAACCGACCACCGGATCCCGCCTAAGCTCCGGCATTGGAATCCCCCGCGCCGTTCAAATAGTACAACAAATCCTGAGGGCTCATCGCACCGACGACTTTATTGTTTTTATCCTGCAAGACAATCAAATCACATTTGGTTTCCTTGAATTTCCGTATCACGTCGGAAACCGTCGCATCTTTCGGCAGCACCGCAAAACCCCTGTGCATCAACTCGGCCGCCGGTCGGTCAAGCTCTTTGATCGTCAGATTGGGAACCGCCAGTTTCCCGAGCTTGCGGACATTGACCAGACGGCGGTTGATGTATTCATAGAATTCCGTCGAGAGGATGCGTTTGAAGCTGACCGACAGAGGGACCACCGGCTTGCCTTCGATAAAATCAAGGTGCGTCTTAAACGCGCACTGCTGGGAGCGCTGGTCGATGGACAAGAGATAACGAAGCGAACTGTCGGGCACGCGGTATTCCTCAAGCTCCGGGATGGCCGCTAGCGACGCCAGCTCATAGACATCCTCGAGCGTCAGACGCAAGTCTTTAAATCCGCGCCCGATTTGAAACGAGAGATTTCCGTCCTGATCTTTATAAAGCGGCGCATACTTTTCCAGCGTGTCTATCGCGTCGGCCAGGAAGACGCCCAGCGCCACATCCGCGTTGTACAGGATGCCGGCCATGATCATCGCCGCGTCGTCCGATTGGCCGGGTCCCAAACGGTGGCGAATATAAAAGTAGCGCTGCGTCTTCGGGTCCACAACGCCCTCGGTGCCGACGATAAGACCGCATTTCATGTACTCTTCGATTTGGTCCTGATGCGCCTCATGGGCCAGAAGCTCGCCGTCCAGATTCATCTCGAGCATCCTCTTGACGTCAATGATGTAACAGCGCCCGCCGCCTATTTTGGTTTGATAAATCCTTTCGGTTTCCCTGCGAATATCCGGGTTGTCGCGCAGCCCCCCCATGTAAAGACCGCGCAAGACGTCCCGGGCGTTGACTCGCCGCTCCTGGAAAAGGCGTATCCCGAGAAACGGGTCGCCGTTCGCGCCGAGCAGCTTGTCTTTTTTCTCGCCGTTCATCGCGGCCATCGCGAAATCAATCATGTCGTCGATCAGCGCCTGACGTTTTCCTTTGATTTCATCCGCGTCACGGTCCAAAGCCCTGACGACGTCATCGATCGTGGTGTTCACATAACAGCGTTTATTGAAAACGCCCGCTCCGTTGTGCGCGCGGCCTTCAAGAGACTGGATCAGAAGGAGCTCTTCGGTCTCAGGCATCGTATCCAGACGCTCGTAAGATTTTAAAACTTCATAATCCGCCTGAATAAGTTCTTTGGGGGCCACCGAATGAAGATGCATAAGTTCCAGGATTATAACACGGTAGCGGGGTTATGCAAGAACACTGCCCCGACGGAGAGAAAAACCTTTTAAGAATTCGTTGGAGGACAGCATTTTTCGGCCTTCGAGCTGGATTTTTTTGATTTCCAAGATTCCCCCGGAGGCGGTCACGAAAAGACCTTTGGACGCGGAGGCTTCGACCACAGTGCCCGGCAAGATGCTTTCCGGTGTGTGTTCCCCACTGACGGTAACCTCTGCAATCACCAGACGCTTACCCTCATAAAACGTGTAACATTTCGGCCACGGCAGCAGCGCCCGGACACGATTCCGAATCAATTCCGGCTCCAGATGCCAGTCCAACCGTCCGTCTTCTTTGGTGATCTTTCTCGCCTGGCTGGCCAGTTTATCATCCTGCGGCGTCAGAGAAAGCAGGCCGTGCTCGACTTGCTTCAGCGCCTCAATCAGCGCCGCGCCGCCTGTCTCGCTTAAACGTTTTTCCAGGGACACCGAATCATCCTCGGGCCGAATCTTTTCTTTCTTCTGCAAAAGGATCTCTCCGGCGTCGAGCCTCGCGGACATTTTAAAAATCGTGATCCCGGTGACCGCCTCCCCGTTCATGATT
>JAHFFL010000027.1 GCA_023247955.1 Candidatus Omnitrophota bacterium | reverse complement strand
GCGGGATTCGGCATAAGCGAGGGCTTCCGGTGCATGGGCAGAGGACACGCACAAATGCCAGGACGCGCAAGGGTCCGAAAAAGACCATCGGCGCCCAACGCAAGAAGGAAACCGCCGCGCCCAAGAAACCGGCGGCTGCCGAAGCCAAGAAGGCCTAAGGATTTTAACGGAGGTGATGAAAATCAGTGGCAAAGACAAAGAAATTCAAATCGCGTAAGAAAATTATCCGCAACGTCTCCGAAGGCGTCGCCCATATTTTGGCGACCTTCAACAACACGATTGTCACGATCACGGACCGATCGGGCAATGTCGTCGTCTGGGGAAGCTGCGGTTCTTCGGGTTTTTCGGGATCCAAAAAATCCACGCCGTTTGCGGCGCAGGTCACGGCCGAGGCCGCTGCGAAAAAAGCCGTCGAGCACGGCATGAAAACGGTGGAGGTGAACGTCAAAGGGCCGGGCTCCGGAAGGGAATCGGCGATCCGCGCGCTTCAGGCCGCCGGCCTTTCGATCAGCATGATCAAGGACGTCACGCCGATCCCGCATAACGGCTGCCGGCCTCCGAAACGGAGGAGAGTCTGATGGGACGTTATAACGCTTCTGTTTGCCGGCTTTGCCGCCGCGAGAAGATGAAGCTTTTTTTGAAGGGCAGCCGGTGCTATACGCCGAAGTGTGCGGTCGAGCGGCGTGAGTATGTGCCGGGCATGCACGGGCAGGGTCGCCAAAAACTTTCCGATTACGGCGTCCAGCTTCGCGAAAAACAAAAGGTCAAACGTATCTACGGGGTCCTTGAGAAGCAGTTTAAGTTTTATTTCAGAAAAGCGACGCGGTCCAAAGGAGTGACCGGCATCGCGCTGCTCGTGATGCTCGAAAGGCGTCTCGACAACGTGCTGTATCGCATGGGCGCGGCGGCGTCCCGGTCGGAGGCCAGACAAACCGTAAGGCACGGCCATGTGTGGCTGGGTGACAGGCAAGTGAACGTGCCATCCTACGCGGTGAGCCCTGGTGATACGGTAGAAATCCGCGCCACTGATAAAATGAAGGAGCGCTTTAAGGCATTTTATGAGCAGAATAAAGAACAAAAGACGGTGGAGTGGCTGACCCTGGACGCGGCGAATCTAAAAGCCACAGTGAAACGGCTTCCGGAGCGTCCAGATATTCAAATGCCGATACAGGAACAATTGATTGTCGAGCTTTATTCCAAATAAAGGAATTCGCACAAAGGTGCTCACGATTTTTGTGAAGAGTTTTAACGAGAGGAGAAACCGACGATGGGAATTGCGTTAAGGTCCTTTGAGGTGCCGAAAAAACTGGAATGTGACGAGGAGACGCTCACCGAGAGCTATGGGAGGTTTGTCGCCGAACCGTTCGAGAGGGGATACGGAGTCACGATAGGAAATTCTTTGAGGCGCGTGCTTCTGTCTTCTCTGGAAGGGGCCGCCGTGACGTCGGTCAAGCTGGAAGGAGTGTCGCATGAGTTCTCTTCCATCCCGGGAATCACCGAAGACATGACGGAGATTGTCCTGAACATCAAAAACCTCGTGATCCGTTCCCATACGCGGGCGCCCAAGACCCTGCGGCTTGAAGTCAGCCAGAAGGGGGCGATTACGGCCAAAGACATTGCCACCGACGATACCGTGGAGATCATCAATCCGGACCTCCATATCGCGACGCTCACGAAGAATGTGCCGTTTCGCATGGAGTTGGAAGTCCAGAAGGGTAGGGGGTACGTGCCGGCGGAGCGCAACAAGAAAGAAAGCCAGCCGATCGGCGTGATCGCCGTCGACTCCATTTTTACGCCGGTCAAGCGCGTGAATTTTCACGTCGAAGACACCCGCGTGGGGCAGATGACCGATTATGACAAGTTGATCGTGGAGGTTTGGACCAACGGCAGCATATCGCCGAAGGACGCGATCCTTTACGCCTCCAACATCCTACAGCGCCATCTGGATGTGTTTGTGAATTTTGGCAAGCTCCCCGAAGAAGACCAGGTGGCGGATGTCTCCGACGACAAGGAGCTTGAGATTTATAAGCGGTTCGCGCAGCCCGTCTCGGAGCTTGAGCTTTCGGTGCGCAGCGCCAACTGCCTGCGGGAAGCCCACATCAAGACCATCGGCGAGCTTGTGAAGAAAACGGAGATGGAAATGCTGAAATACCGCAATTTCGGCAAGAAATCACTGACTGAGATCACCAATATCCTGAAAGAGATGGGATTGAATTTTGGAATGGAAGTGGATCTTGAAAAACTGAAGAAATACGGCGGAGAGTTGGAATGAGACACAATCGCCGCACCCGCGAGCGGCTCGGCCGCAATGCCCCCGAGCGCCGGGCGCTTGTCGAAAATCTTGTTTCAAGTCTGCTACGCCATCAGGAAATAAAAACGACGCTGCAGAAAGCAAAGGCCGCCAGGCAGCTGGCTGAGCGCGTGATCACGCTTGGGAAAAGGGACACCCTCGCTGCGCGTCGGCGAGTCTTTTCCTATCTTCAGGATCATGGGTTGACTTCTAAGGTTTTTAAAGAGGTCGCGCCCCGCTTCAAAAGCCGTATCGGTGGCTACACGCGCATCCTGCATCTGGAAAGACGCAAAGGCGACGGGGCGCAGCTCGCGCTTCTGGAGCTGACCGAGAAAGAGATCATCGTCAAAGAGCCCGTCAAAACCAAAGAGAAAAGGCCGGAGAAAGGGGCCAAGCCGGAGACTCACGAACCCCAGCGTGAAGAGCCGAAGAAGGAACCGCCCAAGAAAGGCTTCTTCAAGAATATCAGCCAGTTTTTCAGGAACAAGGGCGGAGGGTGATTTAAAATTTAGTGCAAATAGCCGCAAGAATGTCCAAGGTATCACCGTCGGCGACGTTGAAGCTTACGGCCAAGGCCAAAGAAATGAAAAGCCAGGGGTCGCCTGTCATAAGCTTCGCCGCCGGCGAGCCCGACTTTGATACTCCCCAGACCATCAAAGATGAGGCCGTCCGCTCTCTCGGCGCGGGCTTCACGAAATACACCCCCACTTCCGGCATTCCGGAGCTTCGCCAGGCGGTGTGCCGCAAATTCGAGGAAGACCAGGGGCTGAAATACGCGCCGGAGAATGTCGTGATCTCCTGCGGCGCCAAACACTCGCTTTATAATTTGATGCAGGTGCTCTGCAATCCCGGAGACGAGGTGATTATCCCGGCGCCGTACTGGGTGAGTTATCCCGAGATGGTGTATCTGGCCGGAGGCGCGCCGGTATTTGTCGAGACCTCGCAAAGTGAAAAATTCCGGCTCACGGCGGCCCGTCTGGAAAAAGCGATCACGCCGAAAAGCAAGGCACTGATTTTAAACAGCCCCTCCAATCCGACCGGCGGCATTCTGGAAGCGGAGGATTTGAAGCGTTTGGGCGAAGTCATCTTGAAGAAAAATCTTATCGTGATCAGCGATGAGATTTATGAGTATTACATTTACGGCGGCTTGCGGCATGTCTCGATCGCGACGCTCGGAGAGGAGCTGAAGGCGCGCACGTTTATCGTGAACGGCGCGTCAAAAAGTTACTCGATGACGGGACTGCGCATCGGGTATTTGGCGGGAGATGCCGAGGTGGTCAAAAAGATAGGCATCTTGCAGGATCATTCCACTTCCAACCCGGTGTCAATCAGCCAAAAAATGGCGGTCGCGGCGCTCGGCTTGCCCAAGTCTTACCGGACGGAGGTCAGAGACAAATTCGAAAAGAGAAACCGGCTCATGGTCGGGCTTCTCTCCACGATCAAGGGGTTTAAGCCGTTTACGCCGGGGGGCGCCTTTTACGTGTTTTGCGATATTTCGGGGACTGGCATGGGGTCGGAGCCGCTCTGCGAGCGGCTGCTTGACGAGGTCCACGTAGCGGTGATTCCCGGCAGGAGTTTCGGGTCGGATCGCCATCTGCGCTTCAGCTTCGCCTGCAGTGAAAAAGATATTGAAGAGGGTTTGGGGCGGGTAGCCGAGTGGTCGAAAAGGAATATCAAGGGATGAAAAAGAAAGTGACGCTGATTCCCGGCGACGGGATAGGGCCGGAAGTTTCTTTCGCCGCGCAGCGCTGTATCGACGCCGCCGGCGTTGCCATCGATTGGGAGGTCGTCAACGCGGGCGCCGATGTGATGGAAAAAAAGGGAACGCCGCTTCCTGAAGAAGTCTTGGAGTCCATCCGTAAAAATAAAGTCGCGATCAAGGGGCCGGTGACGACGCCGATCGGCTCCGGGTTCCGTTCGGTGAACGTGGCGTTGCGCAAGGAGCTGGATCTTTTCGCGTGTCTGAGGCCCTGCAAGCTTTATCCGGGGATTCCCAGTATTTTTAAGACGATTGATTTGATTATCGTGCGTGAAAACACCGAAGACCTGTACGCGGGGATAGAGTTTCACGAAGGAACCCCCGAGGCGAAAGCGCTGGTGCAGAAGATCAAGGAGCTCGATCCCCAAGCGAAGTTTTATCCGGATCCCGCGATCAGCATCAAGCCGATTTCAAAAGCGGCGTCCGAGAGAATCGTGCGCTTCGCTTTCGAAACGGCCATCAAAGAGAAGCGAAAGAAAGTCACGGCCGTGCACAAGGCCAACATCATGAAGTGCAGCGATGGGCTTTTTTTGAGGACCGCCAGGGAAGTCGCCAAAGACTATGAGGGGAAAATTCTTTTTGAAGACCGGATTGTCGACAATATGTGCATGCAGCTTGTCCAGAAACCGATGGACTACGACATCCTGGTGCTGCCGAACCTTTACGGCGATATCCTCTCCGACCTTTGTGCGGGGCTGATCGGCGGACTCGGAATAGCGCCGGGGGGGAATATCGGCAACGGCGTCGCTCTTTTTGAGGCCACGCACGGCAGTGCGCCCAAGTACAAGGGGATGAACAAGGCCAACCCGACGGCGATGATCCTATCCGGCGTCCTGATGCTGCACTATCTCGGAGAGTTCAAGGCCGCTGACCGGCTCGAAAACGCCGTCGCCAGGGTGTTGAAAGAGGGGCGCTTTGTGACTTATGATTTGAAGCCGGACCGTAACGATCCCACGGCGGCCGGGACCAGCCAAATGGCCGACGCGATTATCCGCGAACTCAGAGCTCAGTAGTCCGATGCCCAGGGCGGCATTGCACGTAGTGACGGAAAGGCGACGACTTCCCGATTGGCTGAGGAAAAGCGTCACCGAAGGACACGAAGCGGCGAAGACGGACTCGCTTCTTAAAGAGTTCGGCCTTCATACGATTTGCGAGAGCGGACGCTGTCCCAACCGCGACGAGTGCTACTCCCAAAAGACGGCGACATTTATGATCCTCGGCGATGTCTGCACGCGTAGCTGCGGTTTTTGCTCCGTGAGCACCGGACGGCCGGATCTTGTGGACGCGGACGAGCCGGCCCGCGTTGCGGAAGCCACGCGTCGCCTTGCGCTGAAGCATGTGGTCGTGACGTCGGTGAACCGGGATGACCTGGCCGATGAAGGGGCGGGCCATTTTGTTCTCGTGGTTCGCGAGCTCAGAAAAATTTCCAGTAAGCTTGTGATTGAAATCCTGACGCCGGATTTCCGGAGGACACAAAGGCAGGCGGTTGCCGATATTTCGGCCGCGGGGCCCGATATCTTTAGCCACAACATGGAGACGGTGCCGCGGCTCTACCGCAGCGTGCGTCCTCAGGCGGATTATAGGCGGTCGCTTCAGATTTTTAAGGAAATCTCCGCCATTTCTGATAGAATTCTCACCAAAAGCGGGCTCATGGTAGGTCTGGGTGAATCCAAGCAGGAGATTTTCGGCGTGATGGAAGATCTCCGCGGCGCGGGTTGCCAGATGCTGACGATCGGCCAGTATTTGCAGTCCAGCGCCGTCGGCTTGCCTGTTTCAGAATACGTTTCTCCGGAGACGTTTGCCGAATACAAAGAGGCCGCGAAAGATATGGGTTTTCTGTGGGTGGAGAGCGCGCCTTTCGTGAGAAGTTCATTTCACGCAAAAGAGTCGTTCGAGGCCCTAAAAAAATTATTGAGGGGATAACATGCAGGAAGCAAACCGTTTAAAGCGGCTACCTCTTTACCTTTTCACGATCATTGATGATTTGAAAAAGAGGGCGCGCGAAAGAGGCGTGGATGTAATCGACTTCGGCATGGGCAGTCCCGACCAGCCGGCGCCGCCTCACGTGGTGGAGAAGCTCTGCGAGGCCGCGCATATTACGGAGAACCACCGTTACTCCCGTCCCGACGGCGACGTCGAGCGCCGCCTACGAGAGGTGATCGCCCGTTATTACCAGAGAAATTTTCGTGTCGCGCTGGATCCGAGCACCGAAGTTCTTCCGCTGATCGGTTCCAAGGAAGGAATCGCGCATCTGTCGCTCGCGTACCTGAATAACGATGATATCGCGCTGGTGCCGAACCCCGCCTACCCGGTCCACTTTAACGGCGTCATCATGGCCGGCGGGATTCTTTACAACATTCCGATAGTCCGCGAGAAAGGTTTTCTACCGGATTTGGAAAACGTACCCAGAGAAGTGGTCAAGATGGCCAAGCTGATGTTCATCAGCTATCCCCATAACCCGACGGGTGCGGTCTGCGATCTGAAATTTTTCGAAAAGGTCGTCAGTTGGGCGCACGGCAAAAATATTATCGTCGCGCATGACCTCACGTATTCGGATATCGTCTTTGACGGCTACAAGGCGCCGAGTTTTCTGCAGGTGAAGGGCGCGAGAGATTTTGGGATCGAGTTTCACACGCTTTCCAAGTCCTACAACATGGCTGGCTGGCGTATCGGGTACGCCGTGGGAAACTCGACGATCTTGAAGACGCTCGCGAAGACGAAGAGTTATCTCGACTTCGGCATTTTCAGGGCCGTGCAGGAAGCAGCGATCGCCGCGCTCGACGGGCCGCAAGACTGCGTCGCGCGCATGGTCAAGCTCTACGAGGAAAGGCGCAACGTCCTTGTGGACGGTCTCAACGCGATTGGCTGGCCCACGGACAAACCCAAAGCGACTTTCTACGTATGGACCAGGATTCCGATCAAGTATTCGGCGCTTACGGCGCTCGAGTTTGCGACGCTTCTTGTCGATGAGATCGGCGTCGCGCTCGCTCCCGGTACCGGTTTCGGGGATTATGGGGAGGGTTGGGTACGTTTCGCCCTGGTAGAAGACTCCGAGAGGATTAAGATCGCCTTAAAAAAGATCAAACAACTGCTCGACCAAAAAAGCTAAGCCCTGCCGAAGTGGCCGAATTAGAAAAACGGCAAGTGGGCGTGCTGATCCCGGCCTTCAACGAAGAAAAAAATATAGGCCCCTTGGTTAAAGATCTGAAGGCCTTTGGTGTCGAGGTGCTTGTCGTCGATGACGGTTCAACGGACAAAACGGCCGAAGAAGCCAGGCGAGCCGGCGCCCATCTTCTCAGATCTGAAAAAAACCATGGCAAGGGAGCATCTTTGCGGCTTGGCGTCGATTGGTTTCTGGGTCGGGGTTATCAAGCGCTGGTTTTTATGGATGCCGACGGGCAGCATGACGCCGGTGAATTGCCCGTTTTTCTAAAAGCGCTGGCCGGAGGTGATAAGGTCATTGTCGGGAACCGCATGCGTTCTCCCGGGGAAATGCCGGCGCTGCGTCGGGCCACGAACCGTTTTCTTTCGTGGATTCTGTCCCTCGCCGCCGGCCAAAAGATCCCCGACAGCCAGTGCGGGTACCGCGCCGTTTCCCGGGAAGTGCTTGAGCGCATCCAGCTTGACACGGACCGTTTCGAAACCGAGTCAGAAATACTGCTTGAAGCGTCCCGCCTAGGCCACAAAATCATCTCCGTACCGGTCCGGTCCATGTACGAGGGCGGTGTCAGCAATATCCATCCCGTTTGGGACACGTTCCGTTTCCTGAGGTTTCTTACGGGCTATTTATTCAGGAGAGCGCTGCAAGCCAAAAAGCGCTCTTGAGCGCAGGTGCCGTATCGTTTATAATAGCTTCTGATTCAGGAGTGCCTGTAATGAAAGACGACTTACTGAGGTTTCACTAGCTGTGCAACCCCCGAGCGGCGGGCGCAAGGTTTTGCTCCATTCCTGTTGTGCGCCGTGTTCCGGCGCCGTGATTGAGAAGATACACCAGGCCGGAATTTCCCTCACGATTTTCTTTTATAATCCCAACATCCATCCGAAGGCCGAATACGAGATACGCAAACACGAGAACATCCGTTTTGCCAAAAAAGCAGGGATCCCGTTCGTGGACGCCGACTATGATGCCCCGCGTTGGTTTGAGAAGACCAAGGGGCATGAGAACGACCCTGAGCGCAGCGAACGCTGCGGGCTCTGCTTTGACATGCGTTTCGTGAAAACCGCCGAATACGCGGCGGCGCATGGGTTTAAAGTCATCACCAGTTGTCTCGGCATATCGCGGTGGAAGGACTTCGACCAAGTGACGCGCGCGGGCCAAAAGGCAGCTTCGCTTTTCCCGGGGGTCAGCTATTGGGGCCTGAACTGGAGGAAAGGCGGCGGCTCAAACCGGATGATAGCGCTTTCCAAAGAAGAGAATTTTTACCAGCAACAGTACTGCGGCTGCGTGTATTCGCTTCGTGACACCAACCGGTGGCGCCGGCAAAACGGGAGACCGGCGGTAGAAATCGGCAAGGATTTTTACGCGCAGGATAAAAAAGAGGAGAGTTGTGCCGTATAGGTATTTCCCGGAGACGCTTCTCTTGTCTCTATCGATACACGCGCTTGCGGCGTACTCTTTTTACGGGCCCCCCGCGGAGGTTAAGAACCAAAAGCCCACGGAGGACAACACGATCTTTGTCTCGTACGTCAAGGTCGCCGCGCCGGAACCCGTCAAAAAAATTGTCCCCCAAAACAAGCCACTAAAGCCAAAGATCAATAAGACCGAGCCGGTTTTTAACCGTCCGCCGGAACAAAAGAAAAAGACATTTCCCCAAAAGGCCGCTCCCAAAATCACGCGTGAAGGCACGCCTCTTGGTGATCCCGAGCTTTCTCTCGGCCCGCGGGAAAAGAAATTTTTTATCGACTATTTTTCCCAGGTGAAGCAGCGCATCTCGCGGACGCTCCGGGAGAAATCCAAGGGCCAAATGAACCGGGGAAAGGTCGCGCTCCTTTTTGTGTTGGCCTCAAACGGGCATTTGGAGCGCGTGTTGGTGGTGGACCAGCAGTCGGACGCCGTGGATACCGCGAAAAACCTCGCCAGGGGTTCTCTCGCCGCGTCGGCGCCGTTCCCACGCTTTCCCAAAGAACTGACGATGGACCGTCTTTCTTTTCACGTCACCGTCTATTTCGAAGAACGCTAACTCGTTCAAACCGCAGGGGATAAAAAGGGGCTTTTCTTTTGACACTCCCGCGAAGAGTGTTATAATAAAAAGCTCGTTTTTCTGAATCATTTCCATTCCAATTTTGAGGATTAGCGAGGCCGAACGTCATGTCTATTCGCGTAGGGATCAATGGTTTTGGGCGCATCGGGCGCAACGTTTTTCGCGCAGGTTTTCACAATAAAGAAATCGAGT
>JAHFFL010000187.1 GCA_023247955.1 Candidatus Omnitrophota bacterium | reverse complement strand
GGCCCGGCGGCGCATTCTCCAGAAAAGAAATTGCGCGTGCAGATCCCTGAGTTTCACCATACGTTTAGCTCAGACGTGTCCCCGAATAGACTTTTGGGATAATTTTCTTCAAATTTCAAGCGAAACAGCCGAACAACCGACGATGTTTATATGTACAATATAAGCGGAGGAGGTTTGAGGCTGTTGCAGCTGAAATTTATGGAAATTAGCCAAAGGATTATTCGGGGACAAGTCTGCTAATCCGTACCCGCCGGTGGCGCGGAGGTTACAGCCGGCCGAGGTGCCTGGAGCACGACGCGCAGATCCCGCATGGCGCGGAAGGTCGCGACCTTGAGCGCGCCTTTTTCGCGTTTGAGCGCGGCGGCCATTTCTTCGTAAGAATATCCGTCCAGATACTTCATCTTAACCAGCACCGCGTCTTTGGGGCGGAGTTGCCCGATGGCCTTGAGCAGCCGCGCCTCCTCTTCGCTTGCGGCAAACTGTTCCTCAAGGTCGTCAGCGGCGACCGGCAAGGATTCAAAATCCTCGTCAGTAACCTCGCGGCCGGCGCTCCGATAGTGGTTGGCCAGATGATTGCGGGCGATCGTGTAGATCCAGGAGGAATGAGAGCGATTCTCGTCGTAAGATTCAAAAGCCTTGTAGGCTTTCATGAATATTTCAGAGGTCAAATCCTCGGCTACCTCGCGGTGCCCGCCCACGCGAAAAAACACGTAGCGAAAAATCTTCTGGAAATAGGTTTCGTAAAATTGGCGGAAGCGGTCTTTAGACATGCAACCCTATTAATACCTGACATATAAAAAAACGTCAAGCGGTCAGCTTGACGTTTCGGCGTTACGCATCGCCGCCTCGAGTGTGGTGGCAAGACGGGCATCGGTAGCCACAGCAATGGGTAAGAGCCGAGCGCGCGTCTCATCAAGATAAGCAGCACGGCGAGGAGCGGGCCACTCGGCCTTCATGGTGCCGAGGTTATCCAACCGATCAAAGAGCTTCACGCGACGTACGCGCAGCGCAGCTCCGGCGATCGCGGCGAAATATTCCTCCAGCGGCTTTTTCACCCGACCGATGATCTGTCCGGTCACCGGATCGAACAGGGGCACATACTTTGAGAGCGTCGCGAGATCGCGCCAGAACGCGGCGTCGAAGAGGTCAACGATCACATGCGCCGGCGTGTTGGAATCCTCGACAACGTCGTGACAGAGGGCGAGACACAGGGTGTCGGCGTCATAGTCGCCCGACTCGACAAGCGCAATCGCTACGCGCCGCGGATGTTCAAAATACCGTTCTCCCCCGTCCCGCTGCTGCATCCGGTGCGCGTTCTTGGCGAGCCAGTAGGCGCCCTGAACCTGAACCAGCCCTCCTGCGTTGAGCCTGGTCAAAAGCCCAAAAAACCGCTCGCGATTCATTCTTGATTCCACTCTTTCCTCCGTTTCTTAAGGTGCATGAGAAATGACGATACCAGGTCGCGCTGCTTATGTCAAGCGCGCGGAATAAACAAATGACTAAAGATGGTGCCCTGCTAAATTATTTTCTTTCCCAAGTATCAAACGCTATGTTCGCATGACGTAAAATTTCGGCGAGAAGATGCTTGGAAATATCGCCGTGATGAGGATTAGGAATCCGAATTTTTAAATTTTCTTTTGACATAAATAAATGACGGCCGCCGGAATACGGACCGTCAAAACCCAAATGATGGAATCGTTGAACCAACCTTTTCCACGAAATCGCCCTAAGCATGTTCGAGAACGCGATGATTGGGTGGGAGCGCGAATCCTGAGACACGCTCACCGACACGTATCTTAAGAACAAGCCAGTCCTCGAAAACTTCCTGCAATTCTTCACGACAATCTTCAAGAGATTTTGAATTCGCCCAAACGCCTTTTATACCCGGAATTTCACCAAAATAGGTCCCATCCTTAAGGAGCTTATAGTTGGCTTCCCGCATTTTTTTTGAGACAAAATCGCTGAACATAAAATATCAAAATAAGTATAACACGGAGCAAAAAATTAGTGAAGACGCAGCTCGTCAAGCAGTCTCTTTTGTTCTTTAGTCAAATGCTTCGGGGTTTTGACGACTACCATAACGATCTCGTCGCCGCGGCCTGAAGACTTGAGTCGCGGGATGCCCTTGCCTTTGAGTCGGAATTCAACGCCGCTTTGCGTTCCCGCCGGGATTTTGACTTCCGCTTCGCCGTCGAGTGTCGGTACGCTGACCACGCCCCCGAGCGCGGCCGTGGTAAACCCGATCTCGGCCCGCACCCGAACGTCATATTCTTCGCGTTCAAAACGCGGGTCCGGGCGCACGTGGATTTTGATATACAAATCCCCGCCCCTGCCGCCGCGGAGTCCTGCCTCGCCCTGTCCTTGCAACCGCAGCACTTCGCCGTCGTCCACACCTGCCTGGACATCAACATCCAGCGACTTGCGCTCCCGCGACACGCCAACCGCATCACAGCGCACGCATTTTTCACCAACCGTTTTCCCTTCGCCGCCGCAGTCCGGACAGGTTTGCTGCACCTGA
>JAHFFL010000186.1 GCA_023247955.1 Candidatus Omnitrophota bacterium | reverse complement strand
ACTCAAGAAAAACCAAAGGCTTAGTCTCAAGATTCATGAGGAGGATTTTCCCGAGACGACGGCCGTCGACGAGAAGCTTGTCAAACTCGCGAAGGTGCTTGACGCGAAAATCGTGACCAATGACTTCAATCTTAACAAGGTTGCCGAGTTTCAGGGCGTGATGATCTTAAACATCAACGAACTCGCGGGTGCTTTGAAGCCCATCGTGCTGCCCGGTGAAGTTTTTCAGGTCCGTCTCACAAAAGAAGGCAAAGAGCCCAGCCAGGCCGTGGGGTATTTGGAGGATGGGACGATGGTGGTGGTCGACAATGGCCGGAGATATTTGGGCAGTACCCAGCGTGTGGAAGTCACCTCGGTTTTACAGACGGCCTCCGGCCGCATGGTTTTTGCCAAGACCGCGTCCGAGAAGGGCGGCAGGTAGAAGTGGCGTCGTGAAAGTCGCAGCTGTGATACCCGCCGCTGGTTTTGGTCATCGGCTCCGCAGCTCGGTGCCCAAGCCGTTTATTCGGATTGCCGGAAAACCGCTTTTGGCGCATACCTTGTTGAATTTACAAAGCGCTTTTTCCTTTGCTGACACCGTGGTGGCGACGGCCCCTCGGTTGGTCCGCCGGACCTTGGTGCTTCTAAAGGAATGCGGTTTGGATCGCAAGGTGCGCGTGGTCGGCGGCGGCCGTACCCGGGCCGAGTCGGTACGAAACGCCGTTTTTAGGGTCTCGCCTTCCTGCGAATGGATTTTGGTGCATGATGCGGCAAGACCTTTGGTGGATCCGAGTTTGGTGGCACGGCTTTTAAAAGCGGCCAAATCTTCCGGCGCGGCGCTCTGCGCGCTCCCGGCCACCGCGACCGTGAAGGACGTGAAGACCGGCCGCGTACGCGGCACACTGGACCGGCGGAATATTTTTTTGGCCCAGACGCCTCAGGTATTTCGGAAAAAATTTTTGCTGGAGCGTTACCAAAAACTGGGAAAGAAGGCGTTGCGCGCCACGGACGAAGCGGCGCTTTTTGACGGCTCGCGCGTGCGTACGGCTGTGGTGAACGGCGAGGTCCGGAATATCAAGATCACGACGCCGGATGATCTGCGGCTCTTTCAATTTTATCTGAATGGGAAAAGATGACGCAGCGGGTAGGAATCGGTTATGATATTCATGCGTTAAAGAAAGGGCGTAAGCTCATTCTTGGAGGAATTGAAATCCCGTTTTCCAGGGGGCTCGTCGGTCACTCGGACGGGGACGTGCTCTTTCACGCGATCGTGGACGCCGTCTTGGGGGCGATGGGGGAGGGCGATATCGGACAGCATTTTCCGAACCATGATCCCCGGTTTAAAGGGGTTTCCGGCGCTTTTTTTGTTTCCCGCGTGAAAAAGATTCTTGGCAAGAAAAAATTGAAGGTCGTACAGGTGGATTCGACGGTGATCGCCCAAGAACCCAATCTGTCCGCTTATAAAGCCAGGATGAGATCGCGCGTCGCGGCTGTTTTGGGGCTTCGCGCGTCGCAGGTGAATGTGAAGGCAAAAACCAACGAAGGCTTCGGGCCTATCGGCCAAGGTCGGGCGATCGCGTGTTACGCGGTGGTCAGTTTAACGGGTGAAGGGAAGAGGAAAAAACGATGAGTTACTGGCAAACGCTGGCCATTTTGTTGCTTGGCTATGCCACACTCAAGATCCTGCTTTACTGGTTTTTTTTCTCCGAGGAGATCAAGGCGACGATAGAGCGCGATCCCGCGGCGACGGGGGCCCTTTCCGTGATTTTTACCTATCCGGGCCTGCAGGCGCTTTTTTACCACCGCGCGGGGCATGCGCTGTACCGGCTCCGGCTTTTGTTCTTCGCGCGCCTGGTGTCCCAGTTTGCGCGCTGGCTCACCGGCATTGAGATTCATCCGGGGGCCGTGATTGGCAAAGGACTTTTTATAGACCACGGCATGGGGGTCGTGATCGGCGAGACCGCCGTGATCGGAAAGAATGTGACGCTTTTCCAGGGCGTGACCCTGGGCGGCACCGGCAAACAAAAAGGCAAACGTCATCCCACGCTAGGCAACAATGTCGTCGTCGGCGCGGGCGCCAAGGTGCTCGGTGACATTCAGATCGGAGATAACGTCAGCATTGGCGCCAATGCGGTCGTGGTACGCGACGTGCCGGCCAACTCCACCGTGGTCGGCGTGCCGGGGCGCATCGCCAGCCGCGAGGGCAGGCGGGTGCACGGAATCAATCTCGACTACACCAGCCTTCCCGACCCTCTGGCCCAGGCCCTTGAAAAACTTCAGCACGAAATCGACAAAATTGAATCCGAACTCAAAGACGAAGGCGACCACCCCAACAAAACAAAGAAGTAAACTCCTAGTTTGTTCCACCAGTCTACTTGCTGCTCCCCACGGGTTATAAAAGACAGAAGCTTTTCTTCGTATATTTTCCCCACCCTATGTCCCCTCTCATTTCTTTGCCTTCCAGGTCCTGTGGCTTGTTTGGTAAATGCCGGGAACCTCGGCAAAATAAAAAAACTCGCACTGGGCCGTGCTCGGACAGTTTTTATT
>JAHFFL010000026.1 GCA_023247955.1 Candidatus Omnitrophota bacterium | reverse complement strand
ATGATGGTCCGCCGCGGACTCTTCGGTTAGAATTTCTCCTAAAAATTTTTCTTGACGGGAACTTATAGTTGAGATAGAGTCTCAACTAATACTCAATCTCATTAATGGATTGGGTTTTTTAAAACTTTGGTACTGAGACTCAGTCTCATAAAAAAGGGGACGCAAAATGAGGATGGCGATAGGGGCGGCGGTTGTGGCTGTTCTGCTTTTATGTCCGGCTAAAGCGTGGGCGGAGCCCGAGACTTTTGAGCTGGTGATCAAAGACCACCGTTTTTCCCCGGCGGAGCTTGTGGTACTCGCACATCACAAGGTGAAGCTTGTCGTGAAAAACGAGGACCCCGCGGCCGAAGAGTTTGAGAGTTATGACCTGCGGCGCGAAAAGATGGTGGCGGCCGGAGGGCAAATCACGCTTTTTATAGGGCCGCTCGCGCCGGGGCGTTACGAGTATTTCGGGGATTTTCACAAAGACACGGCCAAGGGTGTGATTGTCGCGGCCGCCGCCCAGAAGGGAAACTAAGATGTTGTCGATCGCCATCATTATTTTCCGGGAGGTGCTTGAAATCGCGATCATCATCGGCGTGTTGCTTGCGGCCACGCGCGGCGTCGCCTCAAGGGAGCGCTGGGTGTGGGGAGGGGTCGCGGCCGGCGCGGCCGGCGCCGTCATCGTCGCTTATTTTGCGGGGGTGATTTCTAACTTTGCTCAGGGGATGGGACAAGAGCTTTTCAACGCCACCGTTCTTTTTCTCGCAGCGTTTTTGATCGGCTGGACCGTCGTCTGGATGCGCCGTCATGGCCGCGAGCTTACTCAGCACTTCAAGCAAATAGGAATTGAAGTCGCGCAAGGAAGGAGATCTTATTCGGCGCTTTCGATTGCTATCGCTTTAGCGGTGCTGCGCGAAGGATCGGAGATCGCGCTTTTCACTTACGGGGTCGCGGCATCGGGGGAAGATTGGGTGAATCTTTTTACCGGCGGCGCTGTTGGTTTCGCGGCGGGGGCGGCGGTAGGCGCGACGATTTATTTTGGGCTTCTAAAAATCCCCACCAAGCAGCTTTTTTCGGTGACGAGTTGGCTCCTGGTGTTTCTCGCCGCGGGAATGGTGTCACAGGCGCTTGGGTTTCTCGCTGCCGCGGGGTTTGTTCCTGAAATCCTTTATCCCGTTTGGGACAGTTCAAAGATTCTCTCTCAGCAAAGCATTTTGGGGCAGATTTTGCACGCGCTCGCCGGCTATACGGAAAGGCCGTCAGGCATTCAACTCATCGGTTATCTCACCACACTAGGGAGCATGGGAATGATTCTCAAATGGTTCGGACAAGACACTTCTTCAATCAAGAAAACGGCGCTGGTGTGGCTGGCGGCGTTTTTGACCGGCTCCTCAATTTTTTCAGGCAATGCTTGGGCCACCAACAAAGTCTATTCTCCGATTGTGCACCAAGGGGAGCTTGAGCTCGAGGCGAGAGGAAGCTACGATTTCGATAAAGACGATGAAAAAGACGGCGCGCAGAAGCAAAGGGTCGCGATCGGTTACGGCGTAACCGACCGGTGGTTCACCGAGTTCTATGGCAATTATGAGAAAGAAGCCGGGAAGGACTTTGAATTTGAATCCGTCGAATGGGAAAATATCTTGCTGCTTTTCGAGCAAGGTAAATACCCCTGGGACTCGGGGCTTTATTTCGCGTATGAATTTGCCGATGACAGTGACGCGGCGGACGAGATAGAAGGAAAGCTTTTGCTTGAAAAAGAATCCGGCCGTTTGGTCCATACGGCGAACCTTGTTTTAAAAAAAGAGGTGGGGTCTGAGGCCGAAAAAGGGATAGACGGCGGTCTTGCGTGGGGCACGCGCCTTCGCTGGCAGAAGGCGCTGGAGCCGGGCGTCGAGCTCTACTGGTTTGACCAGGGCGATAGCCGGCTGGGCCCTGCGCTCAGCGGACAGCTCGGTGATCACGTCAAATACAATGTCGGCTATCTTTTCGGGTTGTCCGACGCGCCAGCTGACGGGCGGCTCAAGTGGATGCTCGAGTTTGAGTGGCGGTTCTGACCGTTTCGTTGACAATCGGCTGAGGGGTTGATAGATTGGTCGCGGGGAGGGTCCTGCGGCGTGATTAGCGAGGTCGAGAAGATATTTTCAGAGTTCCTGGAGAAAAAAGACCTTAAGCTAACCAGCCAGCGCAGGACCATCCTGCACCAGGCCGTCAAGGCCCGCGGGCATTTCTCGGCCGAGGAGCTTCTCGGATTTTCCAAAGGCGCGGACCGCACGATCTCCAAGGCCACGGTGTACCGGACGCTGGCGCTTTTGAAAGACAGCGGCACCCTCGAAGAGCATGACTTCGGCGGCGGCAAAAAACTCTACGAAAAAGCCCAGGGACGCAGGCATCACGACCACTTCGTCTGCATTCGCTGCGGCAAGATTATTGAATTCGAAAACGACCAGATCGAAAACCTCCAAGACCTCGAAGCTAAAAAACAGCGCTTCAAGGTCGTCTACCACAGTCTAAAACTTTTCGGTTTCTGCAGCAGCTGTAAGTAACCTCGTATTCCCTCGGCGCGGGGCCTGGCTCGCATTGTCCTCGCCCGGAGACTCTTCCGCTTCCGTTTCTCGAATCTCACTAGGCGACTTCCCCCTCCCGTTTCTCGAACCTAATGCCGCATGCATTTGACGCAAGTCCGGGGATCCTCGGCAAAATAAAAAAACTCGCACTGGGCCGTGCTCGGACAGTTTTTATTTTGCCGTCTCCCGGCGGACTTGGCGTCAAATACATTGCGCGGCAAGGGTTCTCGAAACAGGAGCGGGAAGTCCCCCCACCGAATCTCCCGAGGCGACTAGAAGCTTTTCGAGCACGCTTATTGAATTCGACGTAAAGGGCAAGGGGAGCCGCCGAAAATCACATCTTTTCTTTGATTTTTGGCGAGGGGAAAGAGACTTGGGATCTTGGGTGTTCGACTCCCCGCCCTTTACGGAGAATTCAATGCGAGAAAAGCTTCTCGGAGCCGAGGGGGATTCGGTGGGGGGAATGAGAGCCAGGTCCCTGCGACAAGCGGGTCAGCGTAGACTCAGCTTATGAGCTTGGCGATTTTGGCGTGAGCGGAAGAGAAGGGATAGAGTGAAAACTCGCGCGGGGTCACCCAGCGTGAGGGCCAATTCGATTGGGACTTAAGCAAAGTATCTTCCGGTACTATGGCTGAGAAAACACGTAGGGTTTCGAGGTGATGGGTATAGTTACGTTTGATTTCGGCGAGAGGCCTTAGGTTCTCGGGTTTGAAGCTAAATTCCGAGCGGAGGCTCGCAAGCGTGTGTTTTTGGATCTCGTCGGCGGTGAGCGCGGCGTCCTTGGCGAGTTTCCATTCCGGAAATTCCCACAAGCCCCCCATGATCTCTCCAAGAGGCCGTCGGCGAATCAGCACCTTGTTTTTCTTAAGAAAGAGAACGGCTGCAGCATCCACTTTGACGGGGGATTTGCGGCGCTGTCTTACCGGGTAATCAAGCACGCGGTTTTTCTGAAACGCCGTGCAGTTGGTTTGAATGGGGCAGACGAGGCACTGCGGATTTTTGGCCGTACAGACCAGAGCGCCAAGCTCCATCAGGGCCTGGTTAAAGAGGCGCGCCTCTCCTTTGGGGATAAGACTTTCTTGGAGTCCCCAGAACAAGTCCTTATTTTTTTCGACGTCTATCGGTTTTTTGACTGAGTACACGCGCGAGAGAACACGCAGGACATTGCCGTCGACGATGGGCCTCTCCTCATTGAACGCGATGCTCGCGATGGCCCCCGCGGTGTAGCGTCCGACTCCTTTTAGCGCGCGTATCGCTTCGTAGTCCGCCGGAAAAACACCATCGTATTTGCGGACTATTTCTTTGGCGCTGGCGTGAAGGTTTCTCGCGCGGGAGTAGTAGCCGAGCCCTTCCCAAACTTTAAGCACTTTTTTTTCTGGGCTTTTGGCGAGCCGCTTGAGCGTGGGAAAGGTCCGCATCCAGCGCTCAAAGTAGGGAAGCATGGTCTCGACCTGGGTTTGCTGGAGCATGATCTCAGAGACCCAAACCTCGTAGGGGCCGTAACGCTTCCGCCACGGCAGCGGCCGCGCATTCTTCCTAAACCACCGCAAAATACTTTTCTGTAAGCTCATCACCGGTACTATATCCTAAAATTTACCGTAAAACCACTTGAGTTTATGCTGTTTAGGCCTGAATCCTGTTTCCTCGTAGTTAATCGAATTAGAAACGTAGCGCAGGCTTAAGCCTGCGCTACGTTGACAGATTATTAACGCGGCAATTTGTGATTATTTCTTGATCACGGGAGGGGCTTGTATTAGCATAAAGCGGTTATGAATGAGGAAGCCAAAAAAAATATTTTAAGAAAGATCCCGTATGGACTGTACGTGATCGGCGTCTGCGCCGGCAAAGCGCACCACGCGTTTACCGGAAGCTGGTTGTCCCAGTGTTCGATGAAGCCGCCGCGCGTGATGCTCGGCGTGCGCCACGGCACGCATTCGCTGGAGATGATCGAGAAGGCCCGGGTCTTTTCGGTGAACTTTGTCGCGAAGTCCGACCGGAAAATCCTCGAGCAATTTTTCAAGGCGCCGCCCTCGGATGGCAACCGCTTCGGGGATTTGAGCTTTCAGTTAAAAAAGACCAATACGCCCATCCTCGACCGATCGGTGGCCTACCTCGAATGCGAGGTCAAGGAAATCGTAAACGCGGGGGACCATTCGGTAGTCATCGGCGAAGTGATTGAAGCGGAGGTCGTCAGGGAAGAGCCGACGCTGGTGATGGGCGACACGCCGTGGCATTACGGGGGATAACCTGTCATTGCGAGTCCCTTTGCGGGGATAAACTCCGCGAAGCAATCTCTGTGTCACATAGATTGCTTCGTCGCTACGCTTCTCGCAATGACATCATTCCGAATACGAGGCCGAAGAGCTTGTGGTTTCCCAGAAAATCACTTTGCTGATCGGAAGTTTTTTGGATTTGGCGTATTTATAGATCAGCTTGGCGAGCGACTCGGCCGTCGGGTTTTCTTTCATCACGAAATAGGGCTCGGATAAGTTCCCGAGAATTTTTACCAGCGGGTCCCTTTCGTTTAAAATCATCTGGTGGTCCAATTCTCTGTCCACCCATTTCTGAATAATCTCTTTGATCTCCCCGAAGTCATACACCATCCCGCGTTTGTCGAGCCGCTCCGCGCTTAATTCAATTTCAATCTTGCCGTTGTGTCCGTGCGGATGGGCGCATTTGCCCTCATAGTCCAAAAGCCGGTGGCCGTAGCAAAAATGAATTTCTTTGGTGACTTTATACAAGGGATCTCCCTCCGTCGACGACAAGCATCGTGCCGTTGATGAAATCGCTTTCGGCGAGAAACACCGCGGCGTGCGCGACGTCCGACGGACTGCCGATGCGTCCCACCAGCGTCAGTTTTTCAATGGCTTCTTTTTCCCCGCTCGTGAAATCTTCGGGCAAGAGCACCGGCCCCGGCGCGATGGCGTTGGCCGTCACCTTGGGCGCGAGCTCGCGGGCCAGCGATTTGGTGAAGGTGACCAACGCTCCTTTGGAGGCGCAGTAGGCCGCGTAATCCTTGTAGGGCCTCAGGCCGCTCCAGTCGGCGATGTTGATGATCCTTCCGCCGTTTGCCCGCGCCATTTGGCCGCCAATCTCCTTGGATAAAAAGAAAGGCCCTTTGAAATTGGCGTTCATGAGCGCGTCAAGATCATGCTCACTCGTATCTTTTAGAGGGGTCTTGTAAAAAAGAGACGCGCTATTGATCAAAATGTCTACCGCAAGCCGTGCCTGGGCGATTTCCTGCACGAGTTTTTGGACGTCGCCGACCTTAGCCAGGTCCGCCTGAAAAACTCGGCAACGCACGCCGGCGGATTTTATCTCGTCGGCCGTTTTTAGCGCCTCTTCGCCCGAAGAGCGGTAATGCAGAAGGATATGCGCGCCCTTTTTCGCGAACGCGAGCGCGATCTCGCGGCCCACGCGCCTGGCCGCGCCGGTCACCAGCACATTTTTCCCCTCAATGTTCATGCGCCCATATTATCACAGGAGGATTTGGACAGGGGTGTTTTTCAGTGGTAGAATGACGCCGTAAAGTCCCCTTAAGGAGACCTTCCGAGAGTGCCTAAGCAAAGAATTCTCATCATCGATGACGAAGAGGATATTTTAAAACTCCTGCAGTACAACCTGCAGAGGGAGGGGTACCAGGTGTGGTGCGCCCAGAGCGGGGAAGAGGGCTTTGCCTCCGCCAAGGCCAAGCGGCCGGATCTCGTGGTGCTGGACTGGATGCTCCCTGGGATTGACGGCTTGGAAGTCTGCAAACTCATCCGTGCCGATAAAGATACCAGAAATATTCCTGTCCTGATGTTGACCGCAAAAAATTCCGAAGTGGACCAAGTGGTTTCCCTTGAGATCGGTGCGAAGGATTACATCTCCAAACCTTTTAGCGTCAAGGTGCTTTTGGCCCGCATCCGTAACATTTTTAGAAATCAAGAGTCTAAAAAAGAGGAGACGGTCGTCCTCAAAGTCGGAGAGCTGGTGATCGACAAGGAGCGGCAATCCTTTTCGATCAAGGGCAAGCCGGTGGCGCTCACGAAGCTGGAGTTTAAAATTTTATCGGTACTCATGGAAAACCGGGGCAAGGTATTTTCGCGCGACAAGCTGCTTGACGGCGCCTGGGAAAAAGAGGCGTTTGTCACCGACAGGACCGTGGACGTGCACGTCAAGAGCATCCGCCGGAAAATGGGTAAGCACAGGGACTTGATTGAAACGGTGCGCGGCAGCGGTTACCGTTTTGTCGAAGAAGGGGGTGGTGCGGCATGAGCCGGCTGCTTTTTTTGTCGCTCCTAATTTTCTCGGGGTTTGCCGCCTGGCAGGCGTTTTTTTTCCGCCGCAAACTCCGCGAAGTCTCCGGTTATGCCGAAGAGGTGTCTCTGAGGCTACAGGAGAAAGTCCGCCTAGCGGAGGAAGAAAAAAACAGAATCCTCGCAATTCTCGAGAGCATGGCCGAAGGCGTGGCGGTGATTGCCCCGGACCAACGTCTCACGCTGGCCAACCCCGCCCTTGCAAGGGCCCTTTCATTTCCCAAAAATCAAATCGAGGGTCGGTATTTCTGGGAGGTATTCCGGGACTCGAGCGTGAATGAGATGATCGTGAAGACCCTCGAAGAACACGTGTCGATGCACCGAGAACACTCGATACTTCTTTCCGATTCCATTTTCCAAATCCATGTCTCGCCGGTGTTCAGAGGAAAAAATTTCTTGGGGGCCGTCGCGATCTTCTACGACGTGACCCAGCTCAAGAAGCTTGAGCGGCTGCGCTCCGAGTTTGTCGCAAACGTCTCACATGAGCTGAAAACTCCGCTCACCTCCATTCTTGGTTTCGTCGAGACGCTGAAAGAAGGCGCTATGGACGATCAGGAGAACCGGTCCCGCTTTTTGGCCATTATTGAGGACCATTCCAAAAAACTCTACCAACTCATCGAAGATCTTCTGAGTTTGTCGAAACTGGACACCGAAAAGCAAGAGCTTAAGAAAGAAGAGTTTGATCTTGCGGAGGTCTTGGACAGGGCGCTGGCTTCCTTCGAGCGGCCGATACGGGTGAAAAAACTCAAGGTCCTGACGGAATTTTCATCGAGGCCATTTCTTTTGTCCGCCGACTCCGCCTCATTCGAAGAAGTTTTGAACAACCTTCTCGACAACGCGATCAAATACAACGTGGAAGGGGGCGAGATCCGCGTCCGGGCGTCGCGCGGCGGGGGGTCTGTGTCCGTCGAGATCCAGGACACCGGTATCGGGATTTCCAAACCGGAACTACCGAAGATATTTGACCGCTTTTACAGGGCCGATAAAAGCCGCTCGCGCCAAACCGGCGGCACGGGCCTGGGCCTGGCGATCGTGAAGCGGATTGTCGAGCGCCATGCCGGCCGTATCGAGGCCCAGAGCGTCCCGAATCAGGGCAGTACTTTTACTCTCACGCTACCGCAAAACTGAGCTATACTAAGCCGATGGAAAGACACTTTGACGAAGAACTCAAGCAGCTGAAACAAAAGCTGCTGCGCATGGCCGATACCTCGCAGGAGATGATCGGTCTTGCGGTGGCGCTTCTTTGCGACAGAAACCAGGGACTGGCGGAAGAAGTTTTCGGTCTCGAAGAAAAAGTCAATCACATGGAGATAGAAATCGAGGAGGATGTGCTGCGGCTCTTGGCGCTTCGCCAGCCGGCCGCCGGGGACCTGCGGCTTCTTACCGCGATTTTGAAAATCAACAATGACCTTGAACGCGTCGCGGACCAAACCTGCAATATCTCCGAGACAGCGCTCTATCTCTTGAAAGAACCGCCGCTCAGGCCCGCCGTGGATATCCCGCGGATGGCCTCGCTTGCCCAAAAGATGGTGAAGAACAGCATCGAGGCGTTTGTGAACCAGGACGCTGCGCGTGCCCAGGAGGTATGCCGGGACGACGATGAGGTGGACCGCCTGAACGATAAAATTTTCAGGGACCTTCTGGATGTCATGATGAAAGACACCAAGACCATCACGCGGGCGGTGGACCTGATGCTTGTCAGCCGTAATCTCGAACGCATCGCCGACCACGCAACTAACATCTGCGAAGACGTGATTTTTATCGTCGAAGGAAAAAACATCAAGCATCACATCCAGGACAATGTCCAAGGATAAACCCGCCCAAAAAGAAGACGCTTGCGTTCTGGTCAGCGGCGGCGTCGAGAGTATGGTGCTGCTGTCCGACGCGCTCGGTCGCTACGAGCATGTGACGCCGTTTTATGTCCGCAATCATCTACGGTGGGAAGAGACGGAGCTTTTCTGGCTCAAGGGTTTCCTCAGGAACTTAAAACAGCCGAACCTGCGGCCGCTCAAGGTCGCGGAACTCACACTGCGCGACCTCTACGAAAATCACTGGAGCATCACCGGGATCAAGATTCCCGGTGTCCACTCGAGCAACGAGTCGGTTTATTTGCCCGGCCGCAACCTCATTTTCCTCTCGAAGGCTGCGTGTTTTTGTTCGATGAACGGAATCACCGCGATAGAGATCGGCGTACTCAAGGGAAATCCGTTTTCCGACAGCACGAGCCGGTTTTTCAGGAAGATGTCGGACGTCCTGTCGCTGGGCCTGAACTCCGAGATCTCCGTCCGGGCGCCGTTTCAGAAATTCAAAAAAGAAGACGTAATTGTGATGGGCAGAAAATTGATGCTCGAGATGACCTTTTCCTGCATCAACCCCAAAGGGTATGAGCATTGCGGCGAATGTAACAAATGCACCGAGCGCAAAAAAGCATTTTTCGGCGCAGGGGTGTTCGACAAAACCAAGTATAAAAAGAGCGGGATATAACCATGGTGTCATTGCGAGCGAAGCGAAGCAATCTATGTGACGCACAGATTGCTTCGTAGCTACGCTCCTCGCAATGACAGTTTAATTTTATGAAAGTTTTGGTGTTCGGCGCCGGAGGCGTCGGCAGTGTCGTCGGCGGGTTACTCGCACGAATGGGGCATGAAGTGTCGCTCATTGGTCGCGCCCGGCACCTCGAGCCGATACGCAAAGAAGGCCTGCGCATCACCGGTATCTGGGGCGATTATCAAATTCGCGCGCTGGACGTCTACACCTCGGCGGCGGAGCTTGGCCCGCAAAGTTTCGATCTCATTCTCCTTACCGTCAAGGCCTATGACACGGCGCAGGCCGTTGAAGAAATGACCCCCTTAATCAAAGACGATACCATTCTTCTTTCACTGCAAAACGGACTGAATAATCTCGAAGCCATCCTCAAAAAAATTCATGCGACACAGGTGCTGATGGGTTGCGTGCCGGTGGGCGTC
>JAHFFL010000185.1 GCA_023247955.1 Candidatus Omnitrophota bacterium | reverse complement strand
TCAGCGCACGTCCGCCGACGCTTTGATGGCGGACGCCTGACCCGGTCTTAAAGTGGTGCGCCTGACAGGGGTCGAACCTGTGGCCTCTTCCTTCGGAGGGAAGCGCTCTATCCAACTGAGCTACAGGCGCAAGTCAAATTTTTCTCTGGCTGATTTTACCATTATCCGTTATGATTTTTGTATACTAAAAATCGGGGGTTTCATGAAAACCATTGAAAAGATGATGACCAAGCCCGCGATCGCCACCAAGGCGGACGCCACGGCGACTCAGGTTCTCTTTCAGATTCTCGTCGGCCAGTACAGCGGGATGCCCGTGATCGATGACCATTCGAACGTCGTCGGCGTGGTCACGGAGCTGGACCTTTTGAAAGCGATCCGTGCGGGCAAACCCCTCGAGACCACCAAAGTCAGGGACATCATGACCGCCAGCCCCATCACGGTCACCCCCTCGACGGACGTCGAAGTCGTCATCGACACCATGGTCCAGAAGGGCATCATCCGCATCCCGGTCGTCGAAAACGGGAAACTGATCGGCATTATTTCCCGCAGCGACGTCTTAAGGGCGCACCACCTGCCCGAATCCGTCAAATATTTTTAGAACTGGCTTGACGCTTCCTGCAGGAACGGCAGGATCGCTTCAAATTCCTCTTTGTTCAACAGCCCCATCTTTCCGAAGCGAAGCTCTCCCTCCGAATCCTTCGTCTCCCGCGAGATCTGGAGTTTCTTGGGGCCGTTGTTGTAGGAGTAAATGCTCACGGTGAGCTTGGTGGTGTCATTCTCCCAGCTTTTGGAGAAAAGCCGGTTGTCCAGACTGCTGTCGTAGGGCATAAAAGCTCCTTAGCGGTTAATAGCCGACGTTTCCCGTGAGGACGTAGAGAATGCTCACGAGGATCATCGTCACGAGAGAACAGCCGGTTTTGATGAAATAAAGCTTGAGAGGTTTTTGTTCCCACAGCACGCTCGAAAAAAGCGTCGTCGCGATGAATCCCAGCCACAGCACCGCCGCCAGGATCACCGCATCCTGCACCGTGACCGTCTCCGTCGCCCAGATCGCCAAATAATAGATCGCCGCGCTCATGACCAGACCGTTCAGGAAAGCCAGAAAATAAGTCTTCCCCATCCCCTTGGCCTTCGCCTCGGCGATCTTCTCGGGACCGCAACCCGAGAGTTCCATCCACGCTTTCCCAAACAGGACCGGCGAATACCACAGCATTCCTATCGCCATGGACACCACCCCGCCCGCCAACACCCACACCGCATCCATCCATTCGATCATCGTCGCGACCTCCTCATGAGCCCTTCTTGCTGAGCATACCCTGAACGGCCGTGCCCGTGTTCGTGATGTCCCGGCCGACGCCCTTGACGGTTTCACAGCCCGCCGACACGATCATGCAAAGCAGCGCGGCCGCCAAACCTATTTTTTTCATAAACACCCCGCCTCCTCTCAAGTTTGGACTTTAAGCGCGCGCAAGACTTCCTCGATCTTGCGCGACTGCAGTTGAATGGAACAGTAACCGAAAGGATTTTTCTTGAGATATTTCTGGTGATATTCCTCGGCCGCGTAAAATTCTTCGGCGGGCTTGATCTGGGTCACGACGGGCTTTGGAAAAATACCGGATTGGCTCAAGAGCTCCTTGGCGCGCTCGGCGGATTTTTTCTGATCGGCATTGTGGGTGAAGATCGCCGAGCGGTACTGCGTGCCGACGTCGGGACCCTGGCGGTTCAAGGCCGTCGGGTCATGATGACGGAAGAAAAATTCGAGCAGGTCCTCATAAGTGGTTTTGGAAGGATCGTACGTGATCTCGATCGCCTCCGCGTGCCCGGTCGAGCCCGTGCAAACCTGCTCATAGCTGGGATTCTTTGTCGTGCCGCCCGTGTAGCCGACGCGCGTGGCCGTCACCCCCGGCAGTTCGGCAAACGCCTTTTCCATCCCCCAGAAACACCCGCCCGCGAATGTCGCTTTTTGAAATGTTGTTTTTTGAGAAGAATTTTTCATTTCGACCAATTTCAATGCCACCGTGTTGATGCAGTAGCGCTTGCCCGTCGGCGGCGGGCCGTCATCGAAGACGTGCCCCAGGTGCGAGAGGCAGCGCGCGCACAGGACCTCCACGCGATGCATGCCGTGGTTTACATCCTCTTCTTCGCGCAGATTGAGCGGCGAGACCGGATCCCAGAAGCTCGGCCAGCCGGTGCCCGATTCGAATTTATTGCCGTACGCGAACAAGTCCGTGCCGCAGGCGGCGCATTGGTAGATCCCTTTGCCCGACTTCGGGATCGCGCACTGATTGCTGAAAGGCCGCTCCGTGCCTTTCTGCCGCATCACGTCAAACTGCCCGGGCGTGAGGATCTTTTTCCACTCGGCGTCGGACTTGACGACGGGGTCCACCTTCTCCACCTTGCCGGCGGCGGCGTCATAGATCTCTATCTTCGCGGACTTCGGCATCCCGGCTCCTATAATCCACGGAAGTAAGGCAAAAATCAAAACAAATATTCCGGGGTGTCTACGCCTCACGGAACCGCCTCCTCCGGCGGTTTGATTTTTTGAAACTCCCGGTAAAGCAAAAC
>JAHFFL010000184.1 GCA_023247955.1 Candidatus Omnitrophota bacterium | reverse complement strand
CATCAAGAACCCGGTCTTCGCCTGGATGCTCATGGCGGGTCTGATCTTTTTCGGCTGGCTCGCTTTTAACGATCTCGGCGTCAGCGAGATGCCCGAGGTGGATTTTCCGGTCGTTTCGGTAAGCATCACCTGGGAAGGCGCGGCTCCCGAGGTCATGGAAAGCGACGTCGTCGACATTGCCGAGGACGCGGTCATGAGTGTGCAGGGGATACGCGAGGTGTCGTCCACGACCCGTCAGGGAGTGGCGGACATCACGATCGAGTTTGAGCTGGAACGCGACATCGACGTGGCCCTTCAGGAAGTACAGTCCAAGATTGCGCAGGCCCAGCAGCGTCTGCCCAAGGAAATTGACCCTCCGGTGGTCCAGAAAGTAAATCCTACGGACCAGCCGATACTATGGCTGGCATTGTCCAGCGAAGACAAACCGCTTCGGGAAATCATGGGTTATGTGCAGGACACCTTGAAAGACCGTTTCCAAACGATTAACGGCGTCGGCGACATTATTTTGGGAGGTTACGTCGAGAGAAACTTAAGAATCTGGGTCTCGAGCGCGAAGCTTGACCAGTACCAGCTGACCGTGAATGACGTGATCCAGGCAGTGCAGAGCCAGCATGTCGAGCTTCCGGCCGGACGCATCGAAATGCCCGACAAGGAAATGAATGCCCGCACGATGGGGGAAGCCGTTTCAGTGGAAGAATTCGGCAATATCATTATTCCAAGGAGAGGCGGCCAGCCGATTTATAAACCGATTTATCTTAAAGAGGTAGCGACGATCGAGGACGGACTCGCGGACCAGCGGCGGCTGTCGCGCGTGCTGGGCAAAACGGCGGTCGGCATCGGCATACGCAAGCAACGGGGCAACAACGCCGTGGCCGTGGCTCACCAGGTCAAGGCGCGTCTTAAGGAAATTCAAAAAGATCTGCCGAAGGGCTACAACCTGGGCGTCAATTTTGACAGCACCAAGTTTGCGGAAGACGCGATCCAGGAGCTTCTTTTCACGCTGATGCTCTCGGCGCTTTTGACGGCGGCGGTTTGCTGGATATTTCTTGGGTCTTGGAGTTCGACGCTGAACGTACTCTTGGCGATTCCGACATCGGTGCTGGGGACATTTTTAGTCTTTCGATTCATGAATTTTACATTGAATACATTTACGGTGCTTGGCCTTTCACTCGCGATCGGGATTGTCGTGGATGACGCGATCATGGTGCTCGAAAACATTTTTCGCTATCACGAAAAAGGACTGGGCCGCGTGGAGGCGGCCGAGCAGGGCGCGAGGCAAATCACGTTTGCCGCGATGGCCGCCACTGCGGCGCTCGTCGCTATCTTTTTACCCGTGGCGTTCATGAAAGGCGTGATCGGGAAATTTTTCTTTCAGTTTGGCGTCACGATCTCCGCCGCGGTCATGCTCTCGCTCCTCGAGGCGCTCACGCTGACGCCGATGCGTGCCTCGCAGTTCATGGTGTCCGAAGAGAGGACCACCTGGTTTGGAAAGGCCGTTGAGAGGGCTTTTCAAAAAACGGCGGAAAGTTACCGCGCTGCGCTTGGGCGTGTCCTTGATTCCCGGCTTCTTGGGCGGCTCGGGCGTGTCAGACGTCTCTATCTTATCCCGCTTCTTATCGTGATTTTACTCGCGCTCAACCTGCCCAATCAGTTTTTATTCAAAGGACTGCGCAAAGAGTTTGTGCCGGCGCAGGACCAGGGGATGTTTTTGTGCCGGCTCCAGACGCCGGTGGGTTCGTCGCTCGAGTTTACGAACCAGCGCTTCAAACAAGCGGAGCAGTTTGTGATGAGCTGCCCCGAGGTGAATCGCTACTACGCCGCCATCGGCGGTTTCGGAGGAGGCGAGGTCAATACGGGAGTTTTATTCGTGACGTTGAAGCCCAAGAACCATCGGGGAGTGCGAAGGGGCGAGGGTCATCCGCTGAGCCAACAAGGACTCATCAAAATTTTCAGACAAGAGCTCAATAAAATTCCGGACACCAAGGCGTTTATCCAGGATCTTTCGACGCGCGGCTTCACGGCCCAGCGCGGATTCCCGATTGAGTTTACGGTGCGTGGGCGCAACTGGGAGAAGCTTGAGGAATACGCCGAGACGATCCGTGAGAAAATGAAAAATACGGGGCTCATGGCGGATGTTGACACCGATTATCTCCTGGGCGTCACGGAGGTGCAGGTCAAACCTAACCGGGACAAGGCCACCGCGCGCGGCGTGGACATGGCAAGCATCGGCAACGCGGTCAATGCCTTGATCGGCGGCCAGCGCGTCGGCAAGTATACTAAGGAAGGACGCCGCTACGATGCGAGGGTTCGTTTAGTTTTGGCGGAGCGGACGAAACCGGAAGACATCCAAAAGATTTGGGTCTGGAATAACCGCGGGGAGCTCGTGCGGCTCGCGGACGTGGTGGATATTGAGCTTAAGCCGTCGCTGCTCAGCATCACGCGCCGCGACCGCGAGCGCGCGATAGGAATCTTCGCGAACGTAGCCTCCGGAAAATCCCAATCCGACGCGCTTGATGCCGTCAAGAAAATTGCGGACGAGACGCTGCCCGAGGGATACAAGGTCGTTTT
>JAHFFL010000025.1 GCA_023247955.1 Candidatus Omnitrophota bacterium | reverse complement strand
CTTTAGAACGGCAGGAATGGTCTGTCCCAGATTACTCTCCTCGTTGAGGCAGGGCATCACCACGGAAAGCGAGTAAGAAACGCCCGTAGGACTCATATTAGCCGGAACCCTTTTCCAGACCTAAAAGTGCCCGGTAAGCCATAAAAATTGCCGTGATTCCGCGCCCAAGCAGCGTAAGCGCCAATTCTCCGTTTTTCCGGATCACGAACGCGTCATTTTGGAGTTCCTTAAGTTTGTCCACATAAAGATCACTCCGGCCAAACATTTGCTCGCAAACCTCCTCTTCCGTTATCCCCGCATGCCCCGCTGAATCCACCAGGAAAAGAACCCGGAAGGTCGGGATGTCCGCTTTTAAAACGGGATAGGTTTGAAGATAAGCCGCGGCAAGCGCCGCGTAAACAAGAAGCACGGAATAAAATTCCAAGGAATCATAATAACCAATCAGGCGGAGAGAAAAAAGGGTCATCGGAGAAAAAAATAGAAAAAGAAAAATAAGCCACAAAATTTCTTTTTTTACTCGCCGCATCCGCCAAATCAAAAGATGAAGAAGAAAAGAGAAAAAGAAGCATAAAAAAGCATGGAGCAACAAAACGAGCTTCACGGCTTCTTCAAAGGCCCGTGGGACTCGGGCGGCTTGGAATCGGCGGTACGGTGGCATCCGAAATAGGGCTGGTTCTCAAGCGCCGTCAATTTCTTCTCCATGACGGACTGCACCAGCGACTCGAGATAGTCCAGCATCAGAACGCGCACGGCCTCAAAATCGGGGTCCGGCGGCGCAGGAAGCTGGGATAGACGCAGCGTGGCGATCGCTTCCGACAATTCCCGCACACGGCTTGCCGGATCGGCGGCGTCTTTGACGTTGAGCCGTAGACTAGCGGCCCACTTTTTTATCGCGTCGTAAGCGGCGGTGCTTTCCATGGATGCCCTTTTTTTTGGGTTGTTTGCGTCCAAGATATTGCTCTAACGCTTCGCGGCTTAAGGGATGTTGCCTCAATTGTAACGCCTCATCCGCCGAAAGAAAAGAGGCTTTTTGTCCCTCGTGGCATCGGAGCCGGCTCTCGGGCGATAAAAGCTTGGCCGTGAAGATATGATAAACCCCCGCGGCCTTTCCGGCGTCCCTGACCGAGACGCTGAAAGGTCTTAAATCCCTGACCTTGACTTCAAATTCCTCGTCAAGCTCGCGCCGTGCGGCCACTAAAGGCCGCTCGCCGTCCTGCACATGCCCCCCGGGAGTGCAGGTCCAGTACCCCGGAAACGCGATTCCCGGCTTGTCGTCGCGCAACTGGCACAGGATTCGCCGGTCAGCGGTTTCAACCAGGCAGCCGGCAAACACGGGTAAGTTTTTCGATGGCTTTTTTTTATTCAATCGGAAAAGACGGCTAGATGAAATTGACGTGCTCAGGCGGGTTCTTCAAATCCCAGAGGTACTTGTTGATATAGTCCTGCCGGCAGCCTACTGCGCAATCCTTGTGCACGTCCACGGAATCGCTGACGTCCTTATGGACGCCCCAGTACCGGTCGCTCATGACGATGTCGTAAAAAGAGGTCTCGTGGATATCGCCGCAGTAAAAGCGTTCTTTGTTGAAAAAAGGCCCGCAGGGGTACACCTTGCCGTTGCCCGAGATCTGCAGGAGAAACGGCGTGCCGTAACAGACATCGTATTTGCGGAAACCGTCCTTGTACAGCGGCGTCTCGCCGGCCGCGTTGATCTTGTCCCACTTGACCTGCACTACATAATTGTCGGTGGAATAAGTTTCGGCTTCTTTTAAAATATCCGTCACGCTGAGATAGCTTTTATAATCGATGCCGATCTCTTTGTACTCGGAATCGGAGCATTGCTTGATCACAAAATAATCCACACCGAGATCCGCGCCGAGCTGGGCTTCTTTGATCACTTGGTCGTAGCACTCGGGAATCAGCACCATCTGGAGACCTATCGTGCAGTTGTAATGATACTGCTTTTTTAGCGCAACCAATGTCTTGATCTTCTCCATTAAAATATTGAAGCTTTCTCCGCTCGCCTGATGCACGCGGGAAAAACCCTCCGCATCCCCGGCTGAAAGATTGATGCGGACCCAGGTCATGTTCTTCAGCACGTCATGCGCACGGTCCATGTCGAGCCGCACCCCGTTGGTGGCCATCGAAGTGTCCACGCCCACTTTTCTGGCCAGTACCGCCGCGTCGTACACGGCGGGATTCAGCGTCGGCTCTCCGTCTCCGATGAAGCCGATCGACCGCACGCCGAGCCGGCCGCAGTCCTCGACGTAACGGAGCAGCGCTTTTTCGGCGATCATGGTTCCCTTGGTCATGTTCTGGACCACCGCGTAGCAGTACAGGCAGGCGACATTGCAAAATTTGGTGAGTCCCATGTCGATGTGGATCGGCGCGAAGCGCTTGCCCTCGAGCCAGTCCTGGACGCGGTCGAGGTGATACGTCATTTTATGGCCGTCGAAGCGGAAGCGCTGAGGTTTATTGCGGTGGCTGGGGCCCGTGAAAGCATTCGGCGCGTCGGATCCATCCTTCCAGGACGGGTCCAGGCGAACGACCCCCATTTGATCCTCGTATTTGACGTATTCCAACTGCTGTTTTTTGTTCTCAAGCTTCTCGATCTGGGCGGTATCTTTCCTCAATTTCTCGAGAGCGTCTTTGTCTTTTTGCTGATTGTGCAAGGCCTTGCGGTCAACAATGGTATTGGAGGTGCGAAGCTTGTGGCCCGGGTTTGAGGCCAAAGGCGCATCATCCGGTATGGCTGTTCTTACTTCTTTGCCATAGCGGTTGATTTCCGATTTGATCTTCTCAGAATTTTTCTTATCTGAAGTATTATCAGGCGCTTGCGTTGTCATACAGTTTGATTAGACTACGGTTTGGGGCCGCTGTCAACGCTTTTTCAAAATGGGCCCTTAAAGTCGAAACTCGGCACATCCAAGAAGCCCTTCCTCCTCAGTGTTTTTTCCAGCGCTTCCGGAATCCCTTTGTCGCCTGCGCCCAAAAGCAGATAAACCGCCTTTGCGATATGCTCGGCCTCCGGGTAACAGGCATTGGCCATAAAGGGTGAGGTCGGAACAGGGTGGTCCGGAAGCGCTATCCGGACAGGCGCTTTTTTAAGCGCGCCGAACGCCTTTTCGCTTACTTGCGCCACAAGCTCGGCCGACACCCCTCCCGTTTTCCAGGCAGTATCGCACACAATCAAATGTCCGGTCTTTTGAACGGACTGCAAAACCGTACCGATGTCCAAAGGACTGCAAGACCTCATGTCGATCACCTCCAGGTCTATGCCTTGTTCCGCCAAAAAGGACGCGGCCCGAAGCGCTTCGATAGTCATGTAGGAAAATGCCGCGACGGTGAGATGGCTGCCCTTTTTGGCGATACGGGCTTGATTCAGCGGAACACGGTACATCGCCTCAGGCACTTCGTCTTTGAAACCATGGAGCCAGCGGTGTTCAATAAACAAAACCGGATTGTCATCCTCGATCGCGGAGATCAGCATGCCCTTTGCGTCAAGCGGCGTGGCCGGCATCACTACCTTTAACCCGGGAATATGCGCAAAAAGCGCCTGGAGACTTTGCGAGTGCTGGGGCCCCTGACCCCATCCCCTTCCGACAAGCAGGCGAACCACGAGCGGTACGGAGAGCTGGCCGTTAAACATGAAATGCCACTTGGCCGCGTTGTTCACAAGCTGGTCTATCGCGAGCAAGACAAAATCAATACGCTGATGCACCATCACCGGCCGAAAACCGTGAAGCGCCAAACCGATCAACATCCCCGTCATTCCGTTTTCCGACAAAGGCATGTCGCACACCCTGTTCCCACCGAATTCTTTTTTCAAACCCGCCGTCGATCCAAAAATTCCTTTGGGATCAGGCACGCCCTCGCCCACGACAAGGACACGCTCGTCTTGACGCATGCACTGGACTGTGGCTTCCCGGATGGCTTCGGCAAAACTGATGGTTCTGACTTTTTGGGAGAGGAGAGTCTTCTCAGCCGGCATAGACTTTGCTTTTCAAATCCGCCTGTGCCGGCGGGCTTGCGAGCGCAAATTCAAATGCGCGCTGGATTTCAGAATTTGTCTCTTCTTCCAAGCGATCCAAACGCGGCTTGAGCGACGGCGTCTCAGCGATCAGGCGGTCATGCAAACTCTTAAGCGGGCAACGCGTCTTCCATTCTTCAATCTCACCGGGAGCCCGGTAAGCCAAGTGATTGTCATCGTCCGGACCGCAATGCTCAAGCCAGCGAAACGTTGAAAATTCCAAAAACTGAGGGCCTCCGCCCCGGCGCGCGTCTTCGACGGCCCGGCAAGCCGTTTCATAAACCAACGCCGCGTCATTGCCGTCGCCGGAATAAGTCTTGCAGCCATGCGCCTTCGCCACCTGGTGAATGGCTCTGTCCGGTTGTCGTTCTTTAAGCGGCGTGTAAACCGAGTAAAGATTATTTTCGCAGACAAAAAGAATAGGGAGTTTCTTCAAGACGGCAAAATTGAGGCATTCGTGCATCACGCCCTCTTCAAAACAACCGTCTCCGAAAAATGCGGTCGCCACTTCACCCGACCCTTTTAAAAGCGAGGCCCATGCCGCCCCAACGGCTATCGGCAAGGTACTGCCGACAATTGGCGTGCAACCGATAAATCCCACCTTTAAATCAATCAGATGCATGGACCCCCCGAAACCCCCGGCGCAACCGGCCGCTTTTCCATAAAGCTCTGCCAAAAACCGTCCTAGGTCACCGCCCTTGGCTAAATAATGCCCGTGGGCTCGGTGATTGGAATAGACGGGGTCGCGCGGCTCCAGCGCCTCGCACACCCCAGCCGGAACGGCCTCCTGTCCGATGCAGAGATGCACGGGACATCTCATTTTTTCTTCTTTGTAACGGGAGGCGATCTGCTCCTCGACGCGCCGGATACGCAGTATGGATTGGTAAAGCTTGAGAAGTGTTTGCTGGGAGGTTTTCATTTCCGGGCCGTGGGCAGGCTACCGGTATAAATCTTAGGGATCAGCGTTTTAACTAAACGGGCCAGATGAAAAACGGCATGCGATTTAAACGTGTAGTTGAAAACAGGCTTGTTGCTCTCAATGAAACGAACAATGGCCCCAGCCGCTTCCTCAGCTGGGACCGAAATCGCGTCCCGCACAAAAGTTTGTAGTGGGCTGGCCATGGGGCCGACCCCGAGCATCTTCGTCCGGATCGGCCCTAAGATCAGCGTTTTAAATTCAAAACCATTGGAACGGTGTTTTTCGCGAAACACCTCGAAAGATTTTGTAAGCCCCAATTTACTGATGTAATACCCGAGACAATGGGGGTTGGGGAGAATGTTGGACGTGGAAGAAACCGCCACAAACGTCCTTCTTCCCTCCCGTTTGAGTGCAAGCCCTTCCGCCACAAAGCGCAGCACCGCGTTAAGGTTCGTGTCCATCACGTCCTCAAAATCCCGGTAAGCAAAAATCTCGCCGTTGTCCACCCGATGAATCCCCGCATTCAGAATAAAAAGATCGGGGTAAAGCGCTTTCTTCGACAACCAGTCAAACAGGTCGTGCACCTGCTCCCCCTCCCGCACATCGGCCTGATACGCGACGAGATTCTGCTTTGCCGGCACCGCGCCTGCCCGGTTGACGGCGATCACGCGCGCTCCTTTTTTTAAATACAAATCCGTGAGCGCAGCGCCGATGCCGCTGGTAGTCCCGGTGATCAAGACAAGCCGATGGAGAAATCTATTCTCGTTCAAATGAAGTTAGACCTTCGGAGGAAAAAAAGCGCTTTTAAAATAACTGTCCGCATAAACGCGAGGGTTGTATTGAACCACGGTATCTCTAACCAGGCGGTGCAGCTTCGGCAGATTGTGAAATGGCACGCTCGGAAAGAGATGGTGTTCGTGGTGATAATTCACGCCAACCGACGCGATCGAAAGCTTTTCGAGAAGCCCAAAAATCCCATTTTTATACCAAAGCGTGCTGCGGGTGTAGAGCAGCCCCTGGCCCTTTTTGGTCATGAGATCCGGCACTCCCAACTGCAATCCCAGACCATGTTCCCCGAGACCTCTCACGCGCATCAAAAACATATGGATGGAACAGGCGGGAAAAAGCCAGAGGACCGCGTAATGCCACAGGGATCCCCGGAAGATCACGAGGAAAATAAAAAGATTGGGGACAGCCAAAGAAAAGAGTTTTGCCAAGGGGCTGTTTTTCAAAGACCGCGGCTGGAAATCCGATTGGGCCTTTTCTTTATTTTTGTTGAAATAAGCCAAAAACACCTGAAGCGCCGTGAGTCCGGACAGGTCCTTTAAAAACAACAACCAGAACTGAAGCTTTTTCAAATCGACGACCTTGTATTTCTCGCGGTCGGAAGGCGGGTCCATTTCCTGATTCGTATAAAGATGGTGCTGCACGTGAACCGCATGATAACCTTTGTAATCCATCCCTATCGCCGAACAACAAAACCATTTCCCGACAAAATCCGTCAGGCGCTCACTCGCCTCCCAGGTGCGGTGGACCATTTCGTGCGCCAAATTTAAAAAGGCGCCCTGGCGGCCGGCGATTAGAAATAGAAAAAGCGGATAAACCCAAAGGTTGTTGAGATAGAAATAAACCCTCACGATCGCAAAAATGGTGATCCAGTTGAATGCCACATAAACCGGCAGTATCCATTTCGATCGTTTGCCGAGCGTTCTGAATTGTTCCTGGGAAATCTGAAAAAGCCTGCCCTTGTAGCTCTCATCGTACTCGTTCAGAGCCAGCGCTTCCCGGAGATCTGTTGAAGCAGTCATAGCTTAATGGAAATCATAGCACACCTACTCGAATGAGGTCAACGGACACACGACGCTTCCTATTTAAGAAGCGTTGTAATATAACGAAAAAGACTGGCCGGTTGTATCGGCTCGCGGTTGCACACGATTTGGACATCCAGCGCCGCGGCGACGCTGGCGACAAAAACCGCCAAATCAGCAGACAAACGCCCGCCAAGGCACAGCGCAGCCATAGACAAGAAACAGTCGCCGGCACCAATACGATCCACGACTTTCGTGGATAAGGCGGGCACGTGATGGATTTGGCTCGTTTTGAGCTCCGTCATGATGGCCCCCTTGGTCCCGCGCGTGACCGCTATCCAGGACGCCCCTACCCGCCGGGCCACCTGCTCCGCCACCTGTTCCAACGGATCGTGTCTGTTATGGGAGGCCAAACGAAGTTCCGGCTCGTTTAGAGACACGAAATCAGCCCTGGGATAGCGGTGAATCACGTGATACCCACGATTGCCGCTGTTCACCTGAGTGTTCACCGCGAGAAATTTGGCCTTTTGCGTCAAAACCTCCACCATTTTTTGCGTGATAAATCCATTCCCGAAATCCGGGACCACCACCACGTCAAAATCCCGGACGACCCCGGCAACCCACCGGCAGATTTCCTCATCCAACTTCCGCGGCATCTGTCCATCTTTAAAAAAATACACCTCAAAAAGCTTTGCCATGTCCGGATCTACAAACCGCCGTTTGATGGTCGTCGGCTCGTTTTCTACGTAAAAAAATTGGGGGGTAATTGAAGGTGCGAGTTTGCCGCGGATAAACTCCTCATAACTGGGCTTGGTCCCGAGCGCCGTGGCAACCGTCACCTGATTTGAAAACTGGGCCAGATGGTTCGCCGCCGCCAGGGCGCCCCCGGCGAACTGCTCCTCGGATTCGTATTTCACGGCCAGAATATTTCCTTTGCCGGTTTGCCCGAGCGGCGCCGTGTAGTGGTATTCATCAATGATGGCGTCGCCCAACACCAAAACCCGCAAATCGGACAAGCCCTTTATTTTCTCAATGATCCCGTCCGGTGTGTAAGTCCTTTTCAAACACTGCAGGTAATCCTTGGTCTCTCTGGGAAAAACACCGAGGTATTCGTTGATGAGGCCGCTCGAACTGAACGTGATCTCATCGGTGTAATGAACCCTGCCCCCATGGGACTCCACCGCATTTTTCTCGTGCAGGATGTTTCCAGTCAGGTCCTTTTCAAAGACCCTGTAGTCGCTGCCTTTCACATAAACGGCGGGCTTAACGGACTCGATCACATTGATTGCCGTCGGCTTGTGGTTAATCGCGACGCAGTCCACGCACGACAAGGCCGCGAGCATCTCAGCCCTCAGTTCTGCGGCAAACACCGGCCGTCCCGGGCCTTTATTGACATGGGCATCGGAGGTGATCGTCACAAACAACTCGTCGCCTTGTTCCCTGGCACGCTGCAGATGACGGATATGCCCGGCATGAATCAAATCAAAAACGCCATGGCACAATACCACGCGGCGGCCTTTTTGACGCAGTCTTTCAGCTTTTTCCGCCAAGTCTTCCAGCGTGAGCAGCTTGTTCTTTGTCAAAAAAATGCCCTCAATTAGGAATTGCGGAAGAAACCCTCTTGGAAGCAGCCGGGCGACCCAGCCGGTCGGCGATATTGTGCAGAATAAAAAGGTGCCCGATCTCCACAAGGCCATAGTCCCGCGAATCGATCCAAATGTTCAAATCCCCCATAGAGCGCAAGACATTGGCGGAATCAAACCCGCTCAGTGTAATCACGTGAACTCCCTTTTTTCGCGCGCATTGGACAAGGTGATGAATATTCGGTGAACGCCCAGAGCTGGAAACTGCTATCAACAAATCACCTTTGACCGCTTGAACGTTCAGAATACGGGCAAACGCGTTTTCATAACCGTAATCATTAGCCATGCAGGTCAAAAGCGCCGATTCGTGAAGCGTCAGAACCCGAAGACCAGCCACGTTGATAAAGTCCGTCAGCGCATGGCTGACAAGGGCCGAGCTTCCACCATTTCCCGCCAAAAATACCCTGGCCCCGCGCCTTCGCACTTCCTCAAGAAAGCCGAGCATCAGCTTCATCCCCGCTTCCGCCGCGAGCTTGTCATTCTTCCTACGGCTAAACTGGATCTGGCCAAGCACGCGGGAGAACTCTTCGACGCGACCTTTCAGCGACAAATCGCTTGAGCCGTGATTTTCGTTCAAGCGATTAAATGAAGTTGACATGTGCGGGGGGATGCTTCAAATCCCAAAGGTAGCGGTTGACTTCGTCCATGCGGCAATTCTTGCGGCATTCGGTGATGTCCAGGCCGTGCTCGACATAATCCATGCTTTTCTTTCTCTTCTCGCCTTCCCAGATCTCTTCAAAGGTGTTTTGGTTGAGATTTCCGTAATCGAACCGCTGATCCTCCAGATAGGCGCTGCAACCGTAAACGGCGCCGTCCGCCATGACATAGGCCCAAAAATAAGGCGTGGCCTGGCACTGCGTGTAGTAATGGCCGTTCTCGTTTAACTTGTCCATCGTGTGCCGCCTGAACACCACTTCAAAACGGTCGTCCGACAAGCGGTCGAGCTCGTCCGCCATCGTGAGATAATCATCGTAGCGCATGCCTTCGTACTCACGCGTCACGCTCCTATTGTGCTGGGAATAGGGCTTGATCACCACATAGTCGAGCCCGATCGATTTGCCGAGCATCGCCAGCGTTACGGCCCCCGAGGCGTTTTCCGGCAGGAGCACCATTTGGGTGCCAAGCGTGCATCTCGCGCCGATTTCTTTTTTGATCGTGGCGGCGCGCTTGAGATTGGCAATCACGCGGTCAAAATCCTCGGGTTTCGTCTGATGAATCTTGGCATAAACATCCCGCGTACCGGCGTTGATACTCGCCTTTATCCAAGTGGTGTACGGCAGTGCTTCACGGGCGAATTTTTCGGTAAGCGCGACGGCATTGGTAGTGATTGAAACATCTATCCCCGCTTCACTGGTGTGCCGTATGATTTCCGCTAAGTCTTTGTGCAGCAAGGGCTCGCCTTCACCGGCAAACATGATGCTGCGCACCCCTTTTTCGGCCATTTCAGTGATGCGTTTTTTAAGCAGGTCCTTTTCAAGAAAGCGCATTTTATAACCGATATAATCCACCGCACAAAACGTACAACGGTGGTTACAAGCCCCGGAGGGCGTGATTTCCACATAAATCGGATAAACCGTCTTGGATCGGGTCATCCATTCGGCGATC
>JAHFFL010000183.1 GCA_023247955.1 Candidatus Omnitrophota bacterium | reverse complement strand
AAAGCTTATGAAACGCTGGATGAGACCAAGAACATGCTGGTAGAGTCCGAGAAACTGGCCTCCATCGGGCGGCTGGTTTCGGGAGTGGCTCATGAGATCAATAACCCTTTGATGGCCATTTTGGGTTTTAGCGAAATTTTATCGGCGCGGCCGGAGATGAGCGAAGAGGCCCGGGAACAATTGGCCGTGATCGCCAAAGCCGGCGGGAGATGCCGGGACATCGTGCGTAATCTTCTGACGTTTTCGCGGCGCAAGAAGCCCGAATGGAAAGAAGTCAGTCCTCTTCTTTTAATCGATGAAACCCTGGAGATCGCGGCGCTTGAGATGAAAAAAGCCGATGTCCTCACCGAGCGCGTTTATCCGGAGCGTTGTCCGACGCTTGTGGCGGACCCGACCCAATTGAAACAGGTATTTTTGAATCTGCTCACTAATTCCTGGCAGGCGCTGCGTGAAATCCAAGGTGAGAAGCGCGTGAGAATTGAGGTCAGCGCCGACGCCGATAACCTGAGGATTGTGTTTTCGGACAACGGCCCCGGGATAAAACCCGAAAATCTGACCAAGATATTCGAACCCTTTTTCACGACCAAGGAGGTGGGAACCGGCACCGGGCTCGGACTCAGTATTTCCTACGGAATTATCCAGTCGCACGGCGGGGACATCTCTGTCGAAAGTCATTGGGGCCACGGCGCCCGATTCACGATACGGCTCCCCTTGCGGCATGCCCCGTCGCTGGGCAAACCTGGAGACACCACGCCCGATTCTCCTCTCAAAGCCGCCGCTTGACCGTCCGGGATTTTAAATTTGACAACTAAAAAGGCCCCGTGTATAGTGCGTCTTAGAGATTTTGGCGCGGTTCCCCATTTACAAATTCAAGGAAGGAAATCCATGAAACGATACAGAATCGGTTGGGTGGCGGTAGGCTTAGTTGTTGCGGCGGCTTTGACGGGTTGCTGGTGGAAAAAGGCTTCAAATGACTCTCCTAATCTGACTTCAAGCGCGACCGGAGGGTTTGATTCCTTGGCTACGACGGATGAGTTGGCCCAGTTGCCGGCGTCGGCACAAACAGGAGTCGTGAACCAGCAGGGAGGCGTCGAATCCTTGCCGGTGGAGACCTCTCCGGTGACCCCTGCGGCAAGCTTGCCGGTTACCTCGATGGATCTCGCCCCAGCGGCCACCACCGGTTTCGGTGAGGCCCTGTCCCATAACCGGCAGATCCAGACGGCGCTTAAGAATGCCGGCGTGTATCAGGGAAATATCGACGGGAAGATAGGACCCGCTTCGCGAAAGGCGATCCAAACATTCCAGAAGAATAACGGACTGAAGGCAGATGGAAAAGTAGGGCCCAAGACCTGGGCTGCGCTTGAGCCCTATTTGAACGGAAGCGCCGGTCCACAGACCGCATCAAGCGCCGCGACTACCACGCAGTAAAAATTCCCCGACTCCTGCGCAGTTTCCAGCCGATTGCCGATGTGTCGTCCCGCGTATTGATCTTAGGATCAATGCCGGGACCGGTGGCCCTCGAAAAGAAAGAATACTATGGTTTCGAGGGTAACCATTTCTGGAGTATCTTATCGGCGATGGCCGGTGTCTCCTGCCCCGAAGTTTACGGCGGCAAACTCAAGCTTCTTAAAGATCACGGTGTCGCGTTGTGGGACGTGATTGGCTCCTGCGCGCGGAAAGGGGCGAGCGACAGCCGCATCACCCGCGTCATACCGAACGATATTTTTCGAGTCCTCCACGCTTGTCCCCGCCTGAACGCTATTTTTCTAAACGGCAGGGCAGCCGAGAAATATTTTCTGCTTTATTTCAGCGGTCAGATCCACCTCCCGGTATTTTATCTTCCTTCTACAAGCCCGGCCAACGCGTCCATCGCTTACGCTGAAAAACTGAAACGCTGGTGCGTGATTAAAACACATTGGACAGCGTAACTATGGACAATTCGGTTCGTTCTCTATAGAATTTAGATCATAGGAGGGTGTACAAATGAGAAAAATTTTGGTATTTGCACTGTTTATTTTTCTACTGGAAATACCGACTATCGGAGTTTTTGCCGAAGAGACGGTGAATAAAAAAGAAGTCCCTGTTCCTGTCGCCAGTCCGGCTGTTGATCAGGATGTTGCCACGATGATGAAGGCATGGAAAATACTTAAGGAAAAGGACCAGCAATTCGGTTTTCGGCTTGAAAAAGTCATTAACGGCGACAAAACCTACGCTTTTGATACACTGAATGAAGCGGCGTTGAGACTGAAATCGAACAGCGAGCTTTCTGAAAAACTCAAAGTGCTGGCCATCCGGTGGGAGGTTCCAAAAAAGGAAGAAAAGAAGGATGAAGCCTTGCGGAATTTGAAAAAAGAAGAAAAAGCGAAAAAGAAAAAAGGCTGGTGGTAACGAGTGTCCTCTCATTGTAGGGAATACGGTCTAGCGGTGCTTCTCTTGGCCGTTTTTTTTTGTGTGTCCAGTCAAGCCGCCGAAGAAACGGTGACCATCGGTTTGGTGGCGCCGCTGACGGGAGACCAGGCGTATATCGGCACCGGTGTTTTGCAGGGGGTCCAGATGGCCGTGGAAGACGCGAACATCAAA
>JAHFFL010000182.1 GCA_023247955.1 Candidatus Omnitrophota bacterium | reverse complement strand
GCTTGGCCGGTTTATTCAGGATCTGGTCCCGTATCCCGATTTTGCCGACGTCATGAAGAAGCGCTGAGAGCTGTGCCGTCTCCATGAATTCTCTCTCATAAGGGATCTTTCCCGAATCGATCAGCTCTTTGGCGATCACGAGACTATAATGCGAGACCCGCTCCGAGTGGCCGTGCGTATACCGGTCCCTCGCGTCTATCGCAGTCGCCAAAGCGATGGAGGTCTCTATAAAAAGACCGTGCTCTTTTTCGTAGGCGGTTTTCAGGTCTTTGATGAGCTCCGCGTTTTTGACGGCCATCGCGACGTCGTTCGCGAGAGTGACAAAAAGATTAATCTCCTGTTCGTAATACGGCTCGCCCGAAAATTTGTCCCCCAAAATCAGGACGCCCATGAGTTCGCGCTTATAAAAACTGGGCACGCAGACAGCGGCCCTCAAATAGGCCATTTCTTTTTGGATGTCTTCATAGCGAATCGCGCGGCCTTCTTTTTTATTCACCAGGATCTCAAAATTCTGCACATGACGGATCTCGTCATAGACCAGCGCTTCCCTCCTCGCGAAAGCGCCGTTGTCGGCGGACATGAAAAAGCTGATAATCGCGTTTGTTTTGGTGACTTGGACATAGCCGACCGGGATCTTGAGGCCGCCGTCGCCTTTGCTGTCGATCAGGACATAGGCGCCCCTTTTCTTATCATAAAGGAGCACCGCAACGTGCGTGACGCCGATTTGCCGGTCGATAAAGCGCGTGATGATTTTAAGAAGCGTCAAGGGGTCCTTGACGCGGATCATCCCCTTGGAGGCGTTCAGGAGGGCTTCTTGATAATCAAGACGGCTATAAATAGGAGTGGCCCTCTAGACAGCGGCTTTAAGACTTTTGACTTTCTCCAGCACCGTGGTTTCAAGGTATTCAAGCACAAGGGGCTTGGTGATGTAGTCGTCCGCGCCCATTTTCCTGGCGGACTCTATCGTGTCTTTGCTATCGACCCCCGTGACCATGATAACTTTTACGTTACTCAGGGCCTTTTTGATTTTCGGCAAATACTCGAGCCCCTCGTTTCCCCTTCGCATCATGACGTCCAGGATCACCACATCGGGGTTTTCTTGAACGAGCTTAGTCATCGCCTCGTCGCCGTTCAAAGCGGTCGCAACCTCAAACCCCCGCATCTCAAAAAAAGACTTCACGAAATTGCAGATATCAATTTCATTGTCGATGACCATCAGCTTACATTTTTCTCTCATCGCGAAATAGCCCTCTCAATTGTCTTCTCCAGATCACGCAGCGAGTGAAGCGGCTTTTCGAAGTACGCGACAGCGCCGAGCGCCAGCATGTGAGACCTCGTCTTTCCCTGACCTTCAGAAGCCGCGATCACGATGCATTTGGCGTCGGGTCTAAACAGCAGTATTTCCTTGAGCACCTCATCCCCATGCATGCCGGGCATCTTGATATCAATCAGGCAAATATCGGGCTTTTCTTTTTTCGCGATCACAAGGCCCGCTTCGCCGCTATTTGCCTTAAAAACCTTGTAGCCCCGCTGGCCGAAATAACCCGCGATAAGATCGGTAAAGTCCGACTCATCATCGATGGTCAGCAGTTTCTTCACGCCGCGCGGCCGGCTCCCATCGCTATACTAGCGACAGGAAACTTCAGAATGAACGTCGTTCCGACCCCTTCTTCGCTTTGGACCTCTATGCTTCCCTGATTACGCTCCACGATCTGGCGCACGATAAAAAGCCCAAGTCCCGTTCCCCTGCCCGGCGCCTTGGTCGTATAAAAAGGATGAAATACCTGTCCCATCTTATCCGGCGGGATCCCGCAGCCATTGTCAGCTATCCTAATTACCAGGGTACCGTTCTCAGAAAACCCGGACACCACGATCTTGCCCTGCTTCTTGTCTATCGCCTGCGCGGCATTACGGATGATGTTAAAAAAAATCTCCTGCACTTGCTTTCGGTCGGCAAATATTGGTGGAAAATGTTTAGGAAAATCCTTGGTGAAATCAATATTGCTTAGCTTCAAATCATGCCCGATGAGGGCCAGCACCTCGTCCACTTCCTTTTCGACGGCTATTTCTTCAAGCTCCGTGTGCTTCGAGGGCTTCGCGAAACTCGACAAACGCTTTGTGATCCCCGTCGCCCGGTCTGTTTCCTTGATTACTTTGCCCATCACATCCCCCGAAAGCTTCAACAACTCCTCTTTGGACTTGTCCTTATAAAAACCGTCGCGAAGGTTTAAAAGAAACATCTCGCACTGTCCTCTCGCAATACCCAGAGGATTACAAATCTCGTGGTTGATCCCCGCCGCCAGCGTCCCAATCACCGCCATCTTCTCTTTTTGCGCCGCCTCGGCCTGCGTCTTTGAGAGCTCATCGAAGAGCTGAGCGTTGGAGATAGCTATCGCCTCCGTACGAGCAAGCGTCGTCAAAATATCAATATCTTCTTGGTTATACTCTTCACCCGACTTTTTCATCCCCAAGCAGAGAATTCCTATCATATCTTTGTTTAAAGATATCGGCAGGCAAATAGAAGCGTCTAACTGCTTCATGCTTTCCTTGAGCCGTCTATGGCTTTCTGTCTGATCCGTCAGATTTCCTTTTAACACATG
>JAHFFL010000024.1 GCA_023247955.1 Candidatus Omnitrophota bacterium | reverse complement strand
AACGCTCGGCATGCATGCGGTGGTTTTCCAGATCTTCGACAGGTTTAAAAGTGCCGTAGCCGACGTGAAGCGTCACGTAAGCGATCTCGACGCCTTTCACTTTCAATTTTTCAAGGAGCTCCGGTGTGAAGTGCAGCCCTGCCGTGGGCGCGGCAACTGCCCCTTCCTGCTTCGCATAGACCGTCTGATAAGCCGCTTGATCCTCAACTCCCGCCGCCCTTTTGATATAGGGCGGCAAAGGCATGGTTCCAAACTTCTCGGCGAAGGCCCTCACGTCCGGCACGTTTTCGAATTCAAGGAGAGGAATTTTATTGTCGTCTCTTTTGATAAAGACGGCTTCCACGCCTTCGTGAGGAAATACGAATTCCTGGCCTTCTTTGGGCGACGGCTGAACCAAACAGCGCCACACTTTGGGATCAGACCCCTCCGGCGCCAACAGCAAAATATCAATCTTTCCACCAGTGCCTTTTTTATTCCCCAAAAGACGAGCCGGAAAAACTTTGGTATCATTCAACACCAGCAGATCACCTGCGGGCACAAAATTCAAAATATCAAAAAAGTTTTTGTCCCGGAGAAGGCCGGTTTTTCGATCCACGACTAAAAGACGCGAGCCGTCTCTTTTTTTTAAAGGAAACTGAGCGATCAGGTCTTTGGGCAGGGGGTAATTAAAATCGTTAAGACCCATAATCCTTGATTTCCGATCCGGGATAATAAAACTTGAGGATTTCCTCGTGTCTGCGGCCCAACATCGCCTGCCCCAGCGTCCCCCATTGGCAAAGTCCTACGCCGTGCCCCCATCCTTTTCCGTGAAATTCCGCCACGTCGTCGTTTATCTTGACCGTAAAATTCGTGCTTCGCATCCTGTCGCCGCCCACCCATATCCTGAAATCTTTTGCCGCAACCACGGCCTCTCCCGATGTCCCTGTGAGGCGTAAACTCCCTACCCGGCTGGAAGGAGTTTGCGTGATTTCCTCGATGGAAAGCAGCTGGCCGAGGCCTCGTCCGTTCACGTTTAGCTTTTCTTCAATCTCCGCAAGCGGCACTTTGGCTTCCCAAAAAAAATGAGGGGAAATACGGCAATAACCGCAACGTACCCCTCCCGCCAGCGGCGGGACATCTATTTTCCAAAGCTCCTTGGCGCCCGCCGTCTGCCCGGCGCAAGTCGCGTGAAAATAAGCCGGAAATAGCTTTCCTTGATACGTCAACACAAGCCCATGCGTGCGGTCCACCGCTTTTTTCGCGCGGTAGCGCTCGACGTTGCTCCCGCCATAGACCTGGGAGTGTGTCGTGCTCTTCACGTCAAACTCCGCTCCCCGGCTGACCTGCGACTGATAAAGCGCGTAGGTCCTCGCCGCTATCGCCTGGGCCATCAGGGCCTCCATCGGCCACCAGTGCGCGACCTCGTGTTGCAACACCCCATACAAGTAACTTTCGATATCCAAACGGTTCACGGCATAAAGCGACTGATTTTTATCTTTCATGATCTGGAGAGACCCGCGAAAGCGCGTCTGGTCGAGAACGAGAGTCCTATCCTCCTCCGGCTCGATGCGAATCCCCTGAGCCGCCCACTCCTCGGTCCCCAAGCGAATTCCTTGAGGCGTGGGCGAAACGGGCGTAGCCGGCAATTTCTTGCCCTTTTGCACCGTTTTCAAAGACGGCAAAAGCTCAATGCGATAAGGCCCGCCGGCCTCGAGCCGGACAAGTTTCTGGTCCTCCTCAATCAGAACACGGATCACCGGTGGCGTGTTTTTTGGCTCCGCCGAAAAAACACGCGACAGCGCTGATGCCGTAAATAAAAGAGTCCATAGGACAACAGCTGGTTTATATTTTTTCATGAGGAAATGTTCGGTGAGCGGCCCGTCAGGACAACGGCTCGTTCTTGGGGGTAAAAAGCTCCCGCTTGGAGACGCCGAGCGGCACGCGCAAATGCGCATAGGCCTGAGAGGTCGCTTCGCGGCCGCGGGAAGTTCTTTTCAAATACCCGCTTTTAAGCAAAAAGGGTTCGACGACGTCCACGATCGTGTCCACCTCTTCGTTCAGCGTGGCCGCGAGCGAATCAATGCCGACGGGCCCCCCGCCGTAAATCTCAATGATCGCACTGAGCACCTTGCGGTCGAGATTGTCGAGTCCCGTTTTATCTATTCCCTGGCCGGCCAGCGCCTTGTCCAACACCTCGAGCGTGATGGTGTCATGAGACTTGACCTGCGCGTAGTCCCTGACCCGTCGCAAAAGCTTGTTGGCGATTCTCGGCGTGCCCCGCGAACGCCTGGCCAGCTCAGAAGCCGCCTCGCGGTCGATGGGGATCGCCAGAAGCTTCGCGGAACGCTCGATGATTTTTCTCAAGTCGTCCGGCTCATAAAAATCAAGATGAAACGAAACGCCGAACCGGTCTCTGAGCGGAGAGCTTAGGAGTCCTTGCCGCGTCGTGGCCCCAATCAGCGTGAAACGCTTCAGCGCGAATTTGATCGTTTTCGCGTATGGACCTTTGTCGACGATGAAGTCGATCTTGTAGTCTTCCATCGCCGGATACACAAACTCCTCTACGACTTTGGAGAGCCGGTGTATCTCATCGATAAAAAGGATGTCCCCTTCCTCGAGATTGGTGAGAATACCGATCAGGTCTCCCGCGCGTTCTATCGCGGGCCCGCTGGTCGCCATGATCTTGGCTCCCATCTCATGCGCGATGATATGCGCAAGCGTCGTCTTCCCCAGGCCAGGCGGTCCCGAGAGAAGCACATGCTCAAGCGTATCTTTTCTTTTTTTCGCGGCCTCGAGGGCTATCCGTAAATTTTCTTTGAGCCCTTCCTGGCCGATAAACTCCGAGATCTTTGACGGCCGAAGCGATAGCTCGACAACGCCGTCTGCTTCGTCGGCATGGGTGCTCAGAAGTTTTTCGCGGCCCGACCGTTCAAAGTCTATTTTTTCCCGCCCCGAATCCGTTTTTATTTTCTTTTCCTTCAACGCGGTCCTTCTTTCTTCTGTTGATACACTTCGCTCAAAATCTCCTCGACGCTGCCGAGCCCCGGCTTTCTCACAAACGCCTTGCGGATCATTTCCTTCGCCTCTTCCCTTTTATACTGCAGCTGTAAAAGGACCTCAAACGCTTCCTCCTGCACCGCCGTATTCGAAACACTTGCAGTCGGCGTATGGCTGGCGGGCGTGCGGATTAAACCGAATTTACTCATTTTGCCCTGGAGCTTCGCGATAATCTCTTTGGCCCGCTGTTCGCCAATTCCGGGAAGCGATTTAAGAAACGCGAGATCCGCCGCGTCAATGGCCTGGGCGATTTCAGGGATAGGGGCTTTCAGCGCGCGCACCGCCGCCTTGGGACCCACACCCGAGACTGTGATGAATTTCTCAAAAAATTCTTTCTCGATTTGGTTGGCAAAACCGATAAGTACCGGAATACTTTTAGAAGGGTCGGTCTGATAATAATGGTAAGTCACGAGGGAAATCTTTTCGTCTTTGACCAATCGTCCGTCGAAGCTCCGCATTACGGCCACCGGAATGAAAACCTCATAGGAAATCCCGCTGACCACAACGCTCAGACTGTTCTCGCTGATTTGTTCGATCACACCGTGAATTTGAGAAATCATGAGCTCAGCCCGGTCTCCGGTTCAGCACGTAAGAGAGCGCGATTGCCAGCGCGTCCGTGGCATCCGAAGGCGCGGACATCGGTCTTAAACTCAAATAGCGCTCGACCATGCGCCCGACCTGTTCTTTCCCCGCATGCCCCCTGCCGGCGACGGATTTCTTGACATGGGTCGCCGCAATACTCACGAGCGGGATGTCGCTTGCTCCGCTCACCAGACAAACCACGCCGCGCACATGACCCATCAGAATAGCCGTGGCGGGATGCCGGTAGTGGGTGTATAGCTTCTCAATCACCAGTACGTCAGGTTCAAATTCCGAAACCACTTCCTGCAACGCACGGTAAATGCGGTTGAGACGAGCCGCAATTCCGGAATCGGCCTTTGTGCGAATGACTCCGACCTCAATCAATTCAACGACGCCGCGCGTACCCCGCGAGCTTGAATCCGAAATGACCCCGTATCCGGTGGTCACCAGACCCGGGTCCACGCCGAGAATACGCATACACCCTAACCACCCAACTCCTGCAGCACCTCATCTGAGAACTCCGCGTTGGAATAGACATTTTGAACGTCCTCATGCTCTTCCAGGGATTCCAATAGCGCTAGCACGGCCTTGGCGTCCACTGCGCTGAGCGTCACAGTCGCCGAAGGGATTTTGGTGATCTCCGCGCTCTCGAGCAGAATCTGAGCATCAACAACCGCTTTTTTGACGTTCTCAAAATCATGCGGTTCAGTGGTAATTTCATAATGGTTTTTTTCGGCGCTAAAATCCGAAGCGCCCGCATCCAGCGCGACGGTCATGATCTTATCTTCATTGACCGTTTCTTTCTTGACCAGCAAAAGCCCTTTTTTGGAAAACTGCCATGCGACCGAGCCCGCGCCCGACATGTTGCCGCCTCTTTTCTCGAGCATGCTTCGGACTTCGGCCGTTGTGCGGTTTTTGTTGTCCGTCAAGGCCTCGATGAGAATCGCGATACCGCCCGGACCGTAGCCCTCATAAGCCACCTCTTCGTAAATCACTCCTGGAAGCTCTCCGGTTCCTTTTTTAATCGCGCGGTCGATGTTGTCGGAAGGCATGTTCGCTTCTTTGGCTTTTTGCAGCACAGTCCGGAGCCGGGGATTGGCCTCCGGATTTCCCCCGCCGTTTTTGGCGGCTACCGTAAGCTCTCTGATGATCTTCGTAAACAGCGCGCCGCGTTTGGCGTCCAGCGCGCCTTTTTTATGCTTAATCGTCGCCCATTTTGAGTGACCTGACACTTTATTCTCCTCTGGACGAGCAATTATAACACACTTTTAGTTTCCGTGATAAGAGCTGAGCCAGCGCACGGTGCCGCTTGAGGAACGCATGAAAACGCTGCTGGTAACCGGCCCTTCCGAGGTGTAACGCACCCCGCGGAGAAGACTCCCGTTCGTGATGCCCGTCGCCGCAAAAACACATTCCCCCTTCACAAACTCGTCCAATCCATAAACCTCCGGCTGCGTTTGTCCGTCCTTGCGCATGATCTGCGCCTGAAAACCGCCTCGCAGGCATTTGATCGCGCAGGCGGTGATCACGCCTTCCGGCGCGCCGCCGATGCCGCACAGAAGATCTATGCCGCTGTCACTCAGACAAGTCGCAATCGCGGCCGACACGTCGCAGTCTTGGATCAATTTGATGCGCACGCCGATCCGGCGGAGCTCCCCTACCCATTTTTCGTGACGTGGCCTGTCCAAAAGGCACACCACGATTTTTTCCGGGGTCTTTCCCGTCACGCGTGACACCTGTTCGACGGTTTTTTTAAGCGTATCCTTGATCGAAAGCCGCACGTGTTTGGCGATCTGCGGGCCGTAAGCCAATTTTTTCATGTAAAATTCGTGAGTGGAGAAAAGACTTCCCTTGTCGGCCACCGCGAGCACGCTCAGCGCCTCAGGGCCTGAATTGACCGTCGGCCGTGTTCCCTCGATGGGGTCGATGGCCAGATCATAGACCTTCCCCTGCTTCATATCGGCCTTTCCGACCCTCTCGCCGGCAAACAGGCCAGCGCTTTCGTCCTTTATCCCCTCGCCGATCACCACATGCCCTTTAAAGTCGATGGTGTTTAAGCGTTTCCGCATCGCCTCGGCCGCGGCTTTGTCGGCGGCCTTCTTATCGCCGCTGCCTATCCACCCCGAAGCGGCGATCGCGGCTGCTTCCGTGACCCTTACCATGTCTAAACTGATTTCTCTCATGCCTCTTTCCTAGTGAATTATCGGGGAAATGACGATTTATCGGGTGGCGGGTGTGCCTTGCTGAACGGCTTTCAAATCCATCAGAATTCTCCCTTAAAAACGGTAGTGGATCGACAAAGTGAAGGCCTCTTCAGAAAGCAGCTGGACCTCGACGTTGACACGCAGGACATCGCTCACCGTCAGCATATCCACGCCGGCCACAAAACCAAACAGTCCATCCTCGTTCGCGTCGGCGCTGATCGCCGAACGCGTAACGCCTCCGGCCGTGTACTGAAGGTCCCCTCGGCTTAAACCCATCCAAGCCAACGTGGGGCCTATATACGGGCGGTAAGTTATCTGGCGATCTTCAAGGAAAATGGACTTGCCAAAAAGCAGTGCCGCCTGGAACTCCGAAACCCTGAATTTGTCGCTGCCCGAAATTCCCGAGGCCTTTTGACCGTTGTATTTGAGCTCATCAATGCCGGCACCCCAGCCGCCCCACTGCGTTTGGAGCGAGATGGTCACTGCATTCTCAAAATGATGGGAAAGGATGGCGCCCACGCCCCAAAGCAAACCCGGACTGTATTTAACGTTTTCGTCCTGATGCGTATTCTTGTCACTGCCCGTAGTGATCAGGTCCGAACGCCCGAGCTTCGCAAAGACGTCCATGGTATTCGTAGCGTTTTCAAAGACATGGTAGCAAGGCAACAGATAATATTGGTCGGCCCTTTTTATTTTCAGCGTCGAAAAATCACTGCTGTTTTCGGGCTTCATTTCTTTTTCTAAAATTCCACTGAAAGCGATCCCGACCGAAAACTTTTTAAAATCCTCAGTACCGGCACCGCCCACCGGCGCCGCATTTGAAAGGGAGGAAAAAAGAAGGAAGAGACCAGCACCCAAACCTGCCGCCTGGGGTACGATCCGTCTGCCCCTCATGCGCCCCGCGCCCGATAGTCCACGTCAGCCGGAATAAAACTCGTCCGCGGATTCGTTGATTAGCTCACGTTCCGTTTGGGTGATGTGCGTGAAATAAGTGGCGACGCTGTAATAAGGTCCTTGGCCCATGGATTCGGCACGGATCACTTTGCCGGTGCCGTCTATCGGCTGGTTCGTCATGGGAAAATTGATTTTAAAGTCTAAAACCGTGCCCGGCGGTATTTGCTTGTCGTAGCTAAAAAGCATCCCATCGGCGCTCAAGTTTTGGACGGTCACAATATCCCACGAGGGAAAAAGGCTGGGCGTACGCAGCTGCACCCTGGCGGTAAAAGGCCTTTGGATCCTCTTGGATTTTCTCTTTTCTTGGTTGGGGTCGCCTGCTTCCATAGCTCTTTCAACATACCATATTTTTTTTGAAAATGCCACTCTGACCCGCCAAAGACCTGGATTGATATTCCAAGGCCGTTTTGCTACAATTACCCCATGCTCACTGCGGGGCAAGAAAAACGAAAGTTTTTCAGGCATCCTATCCATTGGCCGATACTGATTGGGCTGGCAAGCCCGGGCGCTTCTCTTCACTCTCACGACATCTCCCTCGGCGGACTTTGTTTTTACTGGCGCCGCAAACTTCGCAAGGGAAAAGACATCAGTCTCACGATTCCCATTAGAGAAAAATCGTTTGAAGTAAGGGCCCGCGTGATGTATTCAAAGGAGGACAGAAAAACAGGCGCTTACCGCACCGGGGTGAGCTTCCACGATCCTTGCAGTGCCCTTCGGGCGAAGCTCGCCGAAGAAGCGCTGAAAATCCTGGAATACCGAAAAACCCTTTCGAAAGAGCTTGGTCGTGAAGTTTCGGAGGAAGAAGCCGCGGAAAAATGGATTAAGGAATACGCCGAACAGTTCTCAGCACCCTAATAAAACTGTTTTATTCGATTTACTCAAGAGCTTTTTGGGAAGAGGTTTTGAACTTAGAGAAAATATGCCTTTTGAGTTTTCTACGGGCTATCCGCGTCGCTTTAAAAAGAGGATTAAAGTAAATATAACTTAAAAGCGCCGAATTCTTCTGACGCGAACTCAATACCTTCATAACACCCCCCCTTGAGTCCCTATCCCCTTATCTCTAAAGAAGTAAGAATAAGCCCTCACTCTCAAAGTTACCTGACATTTCGTTAGAAGTCAAGAAAGCGGGCTATACGGGCTTAAGAAGGCGGTGTGTGTATCCAGCACTGCTGAAAGCGTTTAAGATGCTCCGCCATCAGCGGTCTTTTGCGGGGATCTCGAAGGATATACGCGGGATGATAAAGCACCATCAGTTCAATGCCGGGATAGGCGGTATGGCTGAAAAAATTCCCGGCCTCCTGCCCCATGGAGAATTCGCCCTTGTCCGGAATCACGTGCCTGAGGGCGGTAGCGCCCAGAAGCAGGATAATTCGGGGCTGCATAAATTGGATCTGTTTTCTCAAGAAAGGAAAACACGCCTCCACTTCTTTGGGAAGCGGCGCACGGTTTTCGGGAGGTCGGCATTTGACGACATTCGCAATCAAGCCGTCCTTTTCGGTGTTGAAACCGATCTCGCGCATAAGTTCGTCGAGAAGCTTTCCGGCGCGGCCGACAAAAGCCCTGGCCTGCAAATCCTCATTTTCTCCGGGCGCCTCCCCGATAATCATGACCTTGGCCTGGGGGTTTCCCCGGTCGACGACAATATGCGTCCGTGAAGACGAGAGAGAGCACCTGACGCAGCCGGAACCCGCCAGCGCTTCTTTGAAATCCGAGTAAGTCTTCGCGCCTAAAATCTGATTCTGGGCGCTGTCAAACAAGTCAAACTGCACAGAGCGTTTCTCAGCTGCCCGGCATACGGCTCTCGAGCCAGTGCGACCCCATCAGGACAGCCAGGGTCACCACCGAGATCGCGACACCCACCAGGTACTGCCCCACACCGATGGCCGAGCCGATAGCCGCAAGCACCCAAACCACCGACGCCGATGTCATGCCGACGACAAGGCCTTGGCGGTTGATGATCGCGCCCGCTCCCAAGAAACCGATTCCGCTCACCACCTGCCCCAGAACACGGGTGCTATCCTTCTCCCCGTCCATTTGACCTGCCAAGTAAATAAAAATCATCGTGCCCAGGCAAATCAAAATGCTGGTCCGCGCATCGATTGGTTTTTTATGCTTCTGCCGCTCGACCCCGACTATAGTCCCGCACAACACACAAAGCGCGATCTTGATCCACAGCGAGTTGTCCAGCATTCTCCTTCTCCTTTAGCAGTTTTCAGTGAGTTTTAACGCCACCGTATTGATGCAATAGCGCTTGCCGGTCGGCGGAGGACCGTCGTCAAAAACATGCCCCAAATGGGCGCCGCATCGCGCGCAAAGCGCTTCTTCGCGGCGCATCCCAAAACTGTTATCCTCTTCGATCTTGATGTTGAGCGGGGAGACCGGGTCCCAAAAACTCGGCCAGCCCGTGCCTGATTCAAACTTGTTTCCGTATTGGAACAAATCTGTCCCGCAAGCGGCGCACCGGTAAATCCCTTTGCCGGATTTCGGGATCGCGCACTGTTTGCTGAACGGCCGCTCCGTCCCCTTGCCCCGCATCACCTGATACTGCTCGGGCGTCAGGATCTTTTTCCATTCGCCCTCCGTCTGCACGACCGGGTCGACCTTTTCTGTTTTCCCCGTTGTCGCATTGTAAATCTCTATTTTGGCGCTTTCGTCCATCGCGACTCCCAGTAGAAGAGGCAATAAAAAGACCAGCGCTCCGGCGCTTATTCTAGCACGCATCTTTTTTCTGATGTATTATACCGCCTCAACACCTAGAAAATTTTTGACGAAAATACCGATGGCGTAAGCGGCAGCGACGGCAACTGCGACCATCGCGAGGTTTGTCCGGACGCGTTTCCCGACCTGCGTCCCGGAAATAAACGACAACACCATGGTCACCAGGACGACCATGACTCCTCCGCAAGCCCACGAAATCAAGACGCTTTGGGCGCCGAAGAAAACAGGGAGTATCGGGACCATTGCGCCGAAAAGATAGGAAACCCCGACTGTCACGGCGGAACCGAAGGGACGGGCAATGGTCCTCGTACTACGCGTGACACCCGATAAAAACTCTTCTTTTTCTAAAACCGCCCGCTGCATCTCCTCTTCAAATCCCGAGGAAGCGAAAACCCCCACCGCCATCGAAAGCGCGCCAGCAGCCGCGCCGGTGAAACTGGCGACTAAAACGGACTGGGCGTCCTGAAAAGCTGCGAAGAATCCGCCCACGGCCCCGAGAAACTCGACCAGACCATCGTTAAATCCGAGGAAGACGCTCCGAACCCGCTCCGGGCTGATCTTTCTCTCCTCCAACCCCGAAACCACTTTATCCTCGTGTCCGAACTCGTCTTCCAAAACTGTTTTCACGGCCCCGGACAGCGGTGTATTCTGGTAAATTTTCCAAATGGTGAGATATTTTCGTATCCC
>JAHFFL010000023.1:7913-10257 GCA_023247955.1 Candidatus Omnitrophota bacterium | reverse complement strand
ATATTCTCGTAGTAGTCAATACCAAGCTCTGGGTGGTGTCCGCCTTGCAACAGCACCTGTGTCCCGCCAATTGCAAGAAGTTCCTCGATCTTCTGGAAGATCTCTTCCTGCGATCTCAAGTAGCCCTCTTTTAAATCACCGGGCAGACGGTAAAACGCGCAAAACTTGCAGAGCGTGTAGCAAAAATTCGTGTAGTTGATGTTGCGGTCGACGACAAACGTGGCACGGCGCGCGGCTTCGGGATTGCGGCGGAGATTCAGCTCATTGGCCACGCGGCCCAGACCGTGGAGATCGGCTTCATGGTAAAGACGAACCCCCTCGTCAATACCGACGCGCCCGCCATCGAGCGCCTTCTTTAAAATATCGTCGACGCCGGTTCTCCGCACGTATTCAGGCCCCGGCGTGACCGCCGCGAATTCCGGCGACGGGATCGCCGCAAGACGGCCGAGGGCGACCGCGTATTCCCAAAAAAGCCGGAGCCCTTCCAAAAGTTCGGCGTCGAGGTCGTAATTTAATTTTTCAAAATAGCTTTGCAGCACGGCCGGTGGCAGCTCCGTCCTTTCCTCGGCCAGGCGCAGGACCTCCGAAAGATGCTCGGCGCCCCAGCGTTTGGACTCGAGGATCGCCCCGTAAATCTCACGAACGCTCTCCGCCCGCTCCTCATAAAACTGGCGCCGCACAGTCCAGACCGCAAAGACAAACGGCTTGCCGGTCCAGTTTCTCCACTCTTCCGCAAGATCAAAACGGTAAGGAGGGCTCGCGGCGAGCCCGCTGCGCACGCGGTGATCCCATTCCAGCGCTTCATCGCCGATCACGAGCGCCGCGTCAAAACCGTCGGGAATATGGCCCGTCTTCGCTTCCTCAAAGACAATCTGCGGCAGAAAACCGTAGCGCTCATAAGAGAGGATTTCGAGTAGAACCGGCGTCGTCCATCCTTTGCCGGCAAACGCAATCCGCTTATCCTTTAGCTGGCGAAACGGCACGCGGCTGAAAAGAAGCACGCTTTGGACGGGACTCCGCGAGCTCACCGAAAGGCCCGGCAAGAGAAGAAGCTCCGAGGCATGCTGCGCGTACCACAGCGCGGAGACAGGGCTCAGGTCTAGTTTACCGCCGGCGATTTTTTCATTCAGCTCCACGGGTGAACCGGGTACGAATTCAGCGGGCGTCGCGACCGCACCCACGAGAATCCCCGCGTCCACTGGAAGCGAATTCACAAAACGAATGCCGCCAAGGCGGGCGCGCGAAGAAGGCCCAAGTCTCATCAGGATTCCCCAACTGCAACAAGCTGGTCTTTATGAATCTCGGTGTAGGTGCTGTTCACTTCGACCGGCATCAAGCCACAGGAACGGATGAGCCCAATAAGCTCGTCATGCGTAAAACCCTTTGATTTGGAACCCGCGGCCTTCGCGATCGTTTCGTCAAAATTGGTGCCGCCGAGATCATCGACGCCGTACTCGAGCGCCACGTGGATCAGCTTCTCGTCCACGTAGTTCCATAGCTGGCGGACATGCGGAAAATTATCAAGCATAAGACGCGCCGTCGCGAGCACCTGGAGGTCCGTGACCCCGCTCGTCCGCGGCAGGTGCGAAAGTGTGGTGTTTTCCGGCTGAAACGCGAGCGGCACAAACGCAAGAAAGCCTCCCGACCGGTCCTGAGTTTCCCGAAGACGGACCATGTGGTCCACGCGCTCCTCCGGCGTTTCGACATGGCCGTAAAGCATCGTCGCGTTCGAGCGCAGGCCCGCGCGGTGCACGAACTCATGGATCTGGAGCCATCGCGTGGCGCTGATCTTCGGCGCGCAGATGAGGGCCCTGGCCCTTTCACTGAAAATCTCAGCACCCCCGCCGGGGACTCCGCCGAGCCCCGCCTCGACCAGGCGCCTGATCACCTCGCGCACGTCGATTTTTTCAAGCCGCGCGTAAAAATCAAGCTCCACTGCCGTGAATGCCTGGATCAAAACACCGGGGCAACTCTTTTTAATGCGCCTGAGCATCTCCTCGTAATAAGATAATTTCAAATCCGGGTCCAACCCTCCGACGATATGCACTTCCCAGACGCCGTGGCTTGCCGCGACCCGCACGCGCCGCTCGATCTCCTCCACAGCCAGCGAGTAGGCCTCTTTGTCCTTTTTAGTCTTCGCGAACGCGCAAAATTTACAGCTCAAAACGCAGATATTCGAGTGATTCACGTTAATGCTGTGTGTGAAATGGGCCTTCCGGCCATGCATCCGCTGTTTCACGGTGTCCGCCATCGCGCCAAGCTCAATCAGATTTCTACTTTTAATGAGCCGAACACCGTCTTCTTCGCTTAAGCGAATGCCGCCCTGAATTTTATCGAAAATATC
>JAHFFL010000023.1:0-7813 GCA_023247955.1 Candidatus Omnitrophota bacterium | reverse complement strand
AAAAGGTCCAACACGCGCCCGACGGTAAAATCCACCACCTCTTCAACGGTCTTCGGCTTATGATAAAAAGCCGTCGTGGCCGGCACCACATGCACGCCGATTTCCGAAAGATAAAGCAGATTTTTCAAATGAATGGGGCTCAAGGGGCTTTCACGCGGAACCAGCACCAGCGGCCGCTTTTCTTTGATGGAAACGCCGGCCGCGCGGTGGATCAGGTTCATCGTGATGCCGTGCGCGATCGACGCGGCGGTGGACATGCTGCAAGGCGCTATGACCATCGCGTCTATTTTCGAGGACCCGCTGGAAATCCCGGCCGCAAAATCATCGGCCGCGGCCGTAAAAAACCGCTGTTTGGCCCCCTTCACCGAAGCGTAATGCTTCAAAAAATTTTTCTGTATCTCGGCCGCGCCGGTCCCGAGCCGGATCCCCAGCTCCTCCCCGAATACCGCAGCGCCCCCCGCACTGATCACCGCGTGCACCTCGTGTCCGCCCTCAAGTAAAAACCGTATCAGCCGCTCGCCGATCAAGGCGCCGCTGGCTCCGGTGACCCCCACGATGATTTTTTTCATTTTCACCTGAATATCTCCAAAAAAGTGAAAATTAGCAAGAGAATTCCTATCCAGCCGTTAATCGTGAAAAACACCGTATTGATCTTGGAGAGGTTCTCCTCAAATACCAGCATATGTTCCACTTTAAGAAGGGCCGCCACCACCAAAATGCCTACCCAGTAAAGAGCGCCCAGCCCCGCAAAACATCCAAAGAGGACCAGAAAAAATACCGCCGCACCATGCGAGTATTCCGAGACGCGCAGGGCCGTCTTTTCCCCGAAGCGCGCCGGGATCGAGTGCAGTCCGTGCGTCCGGTCAAAGTCCAGATCCTGCAAACTGTAAATCATGTCAAAACCCGCCACCCAGAACAATACCGCCAGCGCCAGCAAAACCGGCGTCCACGAAAAATGCCCGGTGACCGCCAGCCACCCGCCGAGAGGGGCCGCCGCCAGCACAAGCCCCAGCGCGAAATGACACAAAAAACTGAAGCGCTTCACGACATGATAGGTCGTCAGCAAGAAAAGCGCGACAAACGACAGCTTGAAACAGAGCGCGTTCAGCATTTTCGCCGACACCAAAAAGACCGCAAGCGCTACGACCGTTGCCATCCACGCGGCCGTGAGGGAAAATTCGCCGGTGATTATCGGGCGGTCTTTGGTCCTGGGATTCTGCGCGTCGATTTTAAGGTCGATGATGCGGTTGAGCAGCATGCCCGCCGTGCGCGCACTGACCATCGCCGCCGTAACCCAGAAGAAAACAGCGGCCGGTGGAAAGGCCTTTCGCGCCAACAGCATGCCCAGATACGCGAACGGCAGCGCAAACACCGTGTGTTCGAACTTGATTAATCTAAAAAACGCTTTGATTTTATCTGGAATTTTTATCAATCCCCAACTCTTTCCACACTCCATCAACTTTGCGTTTGGTCGCATCATCCATCTCGATTTCTTCGGGCCAGACGCGGGTGTAGCCCTCTTCTTTCCATTTATTGGTCGCGTCGATGCCCAGCTTCGATCCAAAATCCCTGACCGGCGCGGCGTGATTCAGCGTATCCACCGGGCCCTCGACAAAAAAGAGGTCGCGCTTGGGGTCGATGTTGTTGAATACGGCCAGCGCCACCGCCGACAGATCGTGGACATTGACGCTCTTGTCCACAAGAACCACCACTTTCGTGAATGAAAGCTGGCCCAGGCCCCAGACCGCGTGCGCGGTTTTTCTCGCCTGATACGGATACGTTTTATCGATGGAAACGATCACGGCATTATTAAACGTCCCTTCCATCGGAAAATTCATGTCGACGATCTCGGGCAGTTGTTTTTTAAGAATGGGTAAAAAGGTCCGTTCGATGGTCTTTCCCATGTAGTAATCCTCCATTGGCGGTCTTCCGACAATCGTCGTCAGATACACCGGGTTCTTGCGCATCGTCACACAGCGCACGTGAAACGCCGGAAAAAGTTCCACCGGGGTATACACGCCGGTGTGGTCCCCGAAAGGCCCCTCGGGACGCAGGTCCTGGGGATCGACAAAACCCTCAAGTACAATCTCGCTTTCTGCGGGCACCTCAAGGTCAATCGTCTTACAACGCACCAGCTCCACCGGCGCGCGCCTCAAAAAACCGCTGAAGAGAAGCTCGTCCAGACCATAAGGCAGCGGCGCCACGCCGGAAAAAACAGTGGCCGGATCCGCGCCGATCACGACGGCGACTTCGAGACGCTGCGAGCGGCTTTTGACTTTCTCCGAATGAACAGCGCCGTCCTTCTGCGTCTGCCAGTGCATGCCGGTTGTCCTGTCGTCGTAAACGTGTAGGCGGTACACGCCGACGTTGCGCCGCCCGGTCTCGGGGTCTTTGGTGATCACCAGCGGCAGCGTGATAAATCGTCCCCCGTCGTGCGGCCAGCATTTGAGAATCGGAAAATCGGAAAGCTTGAAATGATCGTTAAGCACCACTTCCTGGCAGGCGCCTTTGGAAACCAGCCGCGGCGGGGCCTTGGAGAGATCAAAAAGCTGGCCGAGAAGCCGGGTCTTTCCTTTCCAGTCCTTTGGCATTCCCTGCACCGACAAAAGCTCGTCGATCGCGCGCGCCGCTTCCTCGAGATCTTCCATGCCCAGCGCCAGCGCCATGCGCTTGGACGATCCAAATGCGTTGATCAAAACCGGAATGCGGCTCCCCTTCACATTCTCAAAAAAAAGCGCCTTGCCTCCGCCCGGCATTTTGGAGACGCGGTCCGTGATCTCGGTGATTTCAAGCTCCGCGTCCACCTCTCTTGAGACGCGGACCAACTCTCCCGCTTTATCAAGCGCTCGTATAAATTCGGATAAATTTTTATAGGCTCGCTTCAAAGCGGTTCCTTACTTGACAGCTTGATACAAGGTGATGACCCCGCACAGGAACGAGCGCGTGCGGACGCGTTTAAAACCCGCCGCCTCAAGGGTTTTCACAAATTCAGGGGCACGCAAAAAACGCTTGGCCGATTCGGTGATGTATAAACGGGGATACTCCTTGCCAAAAAGCACCCTGCCGTACAGCGCGGGGATGAAATTCATGTACGCCCTCCACAGAAAACGCTTCCACGGCTGTTCGGGATCGGTCATGTCCAAAAAACTGATCTGTCCTCCGTCTTTGAGCGAGCGGTAAACTCCCGAAAGGATGGGTCGTATATTCTCATAGAGGTTTCTCAAAACAAATCCCGACACCACGATATCGTAGGGCCTTTCCTCGATGGGCAGGCTCTCGGCCTTCTCTCGCACAAACCTCACGCGGCCGGCAAAAGCGCCGTTTCCTTTCTCCAGCCGCCGCCGGGCCACGGCCAGCATAGGCTCTGAGAAATCAAGTCCAACCACCTGTCCCCCGTCTCCCACCTTCCGGGCGGCCCCTAGCGACAAATCTCCGGTGCCACAGCCCAAATCCAGCACGCGCATGCCTGGCCGCACCGGCTCAAGCGTCCAGCCCCTCCACCGTCCGGCCATTCCAGCGCTGGTCAAATGGTTAAAAAGGTCATAATGACCCGCCAAATGGTCGAACATGGAGCGGATTTCATCGGAACTGGGCGGCTGGACTAAGGCCTTGCTCATCGAAATGACGGGGTGTTTTCCTTTCCTGCGCTCTAGTTTTTTCAAAAAAAATGTGCTAATATCTTACTATGGAAGAACTTAGATTACAAGAAGAACTCAAAAAAACTCGTCAAGAGCTGCTTCTGCTTTACGAAATCGGAAACCTCATCCGCACCACTCTGCTCTTGGATGAGGTCATTTACCTGATCCTCAGCGCTATCACCAGCCACGAAGGGCTGGGCTACAACCGGGCCATCCTTTTTCTCGTCGATGAGACCGGCACGCAGATCGAGGGTAGGATGGGAATCGGCCCCACGCATCCCGAGGCCTCGCCGATTGTCTGGAAGATGATCGAAGAAAATAAAATCACGCTCGAGGGACTGCTGGACGTTTATCACAAGTCCGGCAAGAAGATTGACGTCGAGCTCAATAAGATCATCAGCCAAATCAAAATCCCCATCGAAAAATCTTACGGCGTTCTTGCAAAAGCCATGATACACAACCAGCCCTACCTGATCGGGCAGGAGGACGCTGCCCACGAGCTCTCCAACCTGAATCTCAGAAACCTGGGGATTTCCCAGTTCGCGGTGGTGCCGCTACGGGGGAAAAACCAGGCAATCGGGGTGCTTTTGATAGACAACATCACAACCAAAAAAGCCATGGACGAAGCCGACCTGCGGCGAATCATGATGCTGGCCGACCACGCGGGGTTGGCACTGGAAAACGCGAAGACCTTCAGCGAGGTCGTGGTCACTTCCCAGCAGGACTCTCTCACCAAGCTGTGGAACCACGGTCATTTCCAACGGCTGCTTGAGGAACAAATCAAAGAAGCCAAACTCGCCCAAAGACCTCTGAGCATCCTCGTGTTCGACGTGGATGATTTCAAGACTTACAACGACACTTACGGCCATCAGGCCGGCGACAAAGCACTCGAATACCTCACGAGTCTGGCGAAAACCGTGATCCGCCGCATGGATCACCTGGCGCGTTACGGCGGCGAGGAATTTGCGGCGATCCTCCCCGACACAACAAAGGCCGAGGCGATCAGGCTGGCTGAACGCTTAAAAAACCTCATTCATACCCAAACGGCGCGTGAGGGAAAAACCTTGCGGCTGATCACGGTTTCCATCGGGGTTGCTTCGTTTCCGGAAGACGCGGAGGACAAGGACAAACTGATCTTCTGCGCGGACGGCGCGCTTTACGAATCCAAACGAAGCGGCAAAAACCAGGTCCGGGCGTATAAAAAACCGCTCCCCGCCGTAAATCTCAAAACCGGTTAAACCAAGACCTCTTGTTTGTCTTTCACCTTCTTGTCCGAAAAACGGACCGAGACTACCCGGCTCACGCCGGTTTCGGCCATCGTGATCCCATAAAGCGCGTCGGCTAAATTCATCGTCCGTTTGTTGTGCGTGATCAGAATAAACTGAGAGCCGGAAATAAATTCCTTGAGCGCGCTGCAGAAACGGTCGATATTCGACTCATCCAGCGGCGCGTCCACCTCATCAAGCACGCAAAAAGGGCTGGGTTTGAACTTAAACAACGAAAAAAGGAGCGCCACTGCCGTCAGCGCCTTCTCCCCACCGGATAGCAATGAAATGTTCTGAAGTTTCTTTCCCGGCGGGCGCGTTACGATCTCAATGCCGCTTTCGAGCACGTCGCCCTCGTCGAGCAGCACCAGCTCCGCCGAGCCGCCGCCAAAAAGGACCTTGAAATACTCGCCGAAGTTTTTCTGGATCTGCGCGAAGGCCTCGGTAAACATCTCCCGCGTCGTACGGTTGATCTTCACAATCGCCTTGCGAAGATCTTCTTTCGCCTGAACCAAATCTTTTTCCTGACCGATGAGGAATTCATGACGCTGTCTCATCTCGTCATGTTCGGTGATCGCCACCAGATTCACCGGGCCGAGCCGGTTCAATTTCTCTTTCTGCGCGTGAATCTCGGATTTGGCCTTTTCCAGATCAAGGTCTTTCCCGGAAAGGCATGCGGCAGCAGCATCTTCGATTTCCCGCCTCTGGGCTTGAACGAGCAAATCCATTTGATACGCGTTAAAAACCCGTTCTTTCAGCCGATCGATCTCAAAACAGATCTTGGCGCCTTCAAGCTCAAGCACATGCGCCTGGTCGCGCACTGAATTCAGAAAGCTCCGTTTTTCGGCCGCTTCTTTTTCGGCCAGGGCCAGCTCCTCGAGCCGCTGTTCTCTTTGGAGGCGCACGGACTCCATCTCAAGCAGCAGTGCATCACGGCCGCCGGAGAGACAGGCAGTCTCCGACTCCAGCCTTTCATTTTCCTTTTCAAGCTCGACTCGCTTGACGCCGGATTCCTCGCGCTCACGCTCATAATTCACCAGCTGACCGAGCTCCCGCGCGCGCAGATCGCTGATCCAGTTTTTATCCTTTTCTATTTTCTCGCGGCGGGCCGTGCAGTGGCTTTGTTTGGACCGGGTCTCGGTCAAACGGACAAGCAACTGCTCTTTATCGGCCATGAGCCCCTGTATCTTCCGGCTCGCTTGCGCCAAAAGGAGGTTTTGCGCTTTTTCTTCTTCGGCGGAGAGAGACTCTTCGGCTTCTACCTGCTTTTCTCTTTCTACCAGCGCGTTTTGCTCGGTCGCGGCTTCTTGGGTTTCCGACGCCAACAGGCGCAGACGTTCTTCATGCCGCCGGCGGCTGCGCTCATCCGACAGGCCGGTCTGGATTTTCGACAACTCCTCACTGAAATTTTTTATCTCCGCGTCGATCTCCGTCTCTTCCTCGGCGCCGGGGACTGAGCGGTTTTTCTCGAACATGGCCCTAAAGATAGCGAGAATCTTCTGCTTGAAGATCTGACTACGAAGCGCCAGCCGTGAAAAGGCCGAGGACGGCCCCTCAAACGGGGCCGGACCAAACAGCGTCCCGGCAAAACTGGGATCGCTTTCGCGAATTTCCCGGAGCAGGGATTCTTCCTCCTGTTTGATTTTCTTAAGCCGAAACCCCTGCGCGGCCTGCTGAGCGCGAACCTTTGCGAACTCGGCCTGATACCGCGCCCTTTGGGCCGCGAGGATCGACACTCTTTCTTTTATCGTATTTTCTTCACCCGTGGAGCGCTGAATCTCGGCCTCGAACTCACGAAAGGACTGTTCCGCCGAATTTAAAAAAACCAGCCCCTCGGATTCTTCCTGGCGGATAAGCTCGAATTCCTGGCCCAACCGCTCCGTCTCCGACCGGGATTCTTCGTTGCGATGCTGGGCGGATTCGATCTGCGCGGCAAGATTTCCCGCCCTCTCGGTCAACTCGCCGATACGCTCCCGGTTCAGCAGAATCCGGTCTTGGGACTTGCGGATCTCCTGATCCGTCGCGGCGCCGCGGTCTTGCGTCGCCCGCAGCGCTTGATCGAGCGCGCTGTTTTTTTCTTTTCCTTCGGTCACTTTTTTTTCAACCTCCTGAACCGTCGCCGAAAACTCCAGTTCTTTTTCTTTTAAGGCAGCCGCCGCCTGCTCCCTGGCCTGACGCCTGTCCTCAAAAATCAAAAACTCTCTTGAAGCGACCGCCAGCTCCAGAGATTTGAGTTTTTCAAACTCGGTCTTGTAGGCCTCCGCTTTTTTCGCCTGGCGCTCCAGGGTCGAGATCTGACGTTTGACCTCTTGGATGATATCGCTCACGCGTAAGAGGTTGGCCTCCGTTTGCTCCAGTTTGTGCAATGCCTCTTTTTTTTTGAATTCGTACTTCGTGATCCCGGCGGCTTCTTCGAAAATTTCGCGGCGGTCTTCGGGCCTGGCGTTCAAAATCCTGTCCATCTTGCCCTGCTCGACGAGCGAATAATTTTCGATGCCGATGCCGGTGCCCATCAAAAGCTCGTGAATGTCACGAAGTCGGACGAGATTTTTATTCAGCAGGTATTCGCTCTCGCCCGAGCGGTACAGACGCCGCGTGATCGTGACTTCTTCATAATCCACCGGCAAGAGACGGGATTCGTTGGAAAGCGTCAGCGACGCTTCGGCGAGGCCGAGGGGCTCCTTGGTCGCGGTGCCGTTGAAGATGAGGTCTTCCATGCGTGCGCCGCGCAAGGACTTGGCGCTTTGCTCGCCCAAGATCCAACGTATCGCGTCGGAGATGTTGGACTTTCCACAGCCGTTCGGCCCGACAATGGCCGTGACGCCCGCGTCAAATTCGATCGTCGTCTTGTCCGCGAAAGACTTAAATCCGAGCAGTTCCAATCGTTTAAAAAGCAATAGAACCCGCCTT
>JAHFFL010000181.1 GCA_023247955.1 Candidatus Omnitrophota bacterium | reverse complement strand
GGGGTTCCACATGTTTGAGTAGGATCTGGACGGAAGCATCCAGTTGCGAAAGTCCGTTCTCCACCGCTTTGAAGGCCCCGAAGGAAGAAATCCCTTCGATCGTGATCGAAAAGGGTTGGCTAAAGATCGCGCCGCGCGAAAGCATCTCGTCGAAACTCTTTCTAAACGGCACAAAAGCAGCAGGAACGGCGACCTTCGTTCTTGCAATCACCTGGGCGCTTCCCGGCGGGAGCGCTAAGTCTTCCGATTGAGCCGACACCACCCTCGGATGGGTAAGACTGTAGATGTACGCGTCTAGGCGCGCGCCGCCACAAGTGGGGCATGGGGCAAAGTGCAGCCACACCGCCGCATTGCATGCGTCGCCCGTGTAGGATTTGAGCGCGTTTACTTCGTGCTGGGTTTGCGGGGGTCTGTTAAATCGCGTGAGGGGCTCGGAAAATTCCACGGGCTTGGCGTTGTATTTCTTTAACATCGCGAGCGTCTCGCCCAAGGCGACGTTTGCCAGCGCGCTGGTTTTCGGGGAGGCCTCGGCCGGGGTAAATCGATGCTCGACCAAGGCGGAGGATAGAAAGACGCAAGGCTTAAGCACGCTGGTTTGTCTGGTTTGCATCAGTCTCGCCCATCGTTTGATCGCATCGGCGTCCAGCGTTCCGAAGAGGGTGATTTGCGTCTGGGATCGTTTTACTTGGTAATCGACGATAAAACCTTCCGAGATATCCGGTTTTAGGAATCCGCTCACTTGCATGTACTTGGGGCCCAAATACCTTGCCAGATAGTTCACCACCGCCGAAGTCTTTAGTTGAGTTACCACTTCAGGCTCGTCATCGGCATTTACCGGGGCGGAGGCGGAGACGCTAAAGGGAGCGTTTCCCGCGACCGCGAGATGGGTGAACCAGAGGGCGAGTAAAAGAGCTTGTTTTAGCATTAGCGAAACTCGATGGAGAGGGTATCCCCCTCAAATATCCCACGGATCAAGTTCACTGTCTCGCGTTTTACGGCAATGTTTTCCGGCATCCGTAAGGAGGTTCTGGTTCGACCGTCCAGCTTGAAATGGAGAAAGAGCGGTGCCCCAGCCTTATCCGCCGCTGAATGGACGTACGCCTGAAGGCGCTTTAGCTTGTCTTCTTTTACGCCGTGCCCCCAATCCTTCGCGTGCAGATGCAAGTGGACTTCACGCGCCAAAAACTCAAACGCATAGCGAAGCGGAAGTATTTTGGCGTTGTTTTTCTTGGAAAGAATGAGTTTGACGCCGCCGTCCGCGATTTCGCACTGGGCTTTTATCCAGATCGGGTCGTCGCCCTTGATAAGATGTTCCGATTCCAGGTAGACGTCCGAAAATATGACGGCCTCTATTTGGTTTTCCCCGTCATCGAGCACCGCAAACGCCATCCGATCGCCTCGCTTGGTGAAAATCTCCCGCACCGAGGCCACACTCGCACCGAGAAGAACCTCTTTATTCTGTCGGTAAGCCAGGCAGTCCGGTATGCGGGCCGTGGTGTACTGCTGAAGCTCCGCCTTAAAATCGTCGAGCGGATGTCCGGTGATATAGAATCCGGTCGTGTCCTTCTCATGCTTAAGCTCCAGGAGTCGCGGCCACGGGGTTTCATCCGGGTATTCGACCTTGCGATGGGAGAAGGCCAGGTCCTCGGTGTCCAGCAGGTCCGAGAAGGAAGGCTGATTGTCATCCCGGATTTTTTGCAGGCTAGCGCCGCGATCCAATGCGCCGTCAATTGCTTTTATCAAGGCGGCGCGGTGGATTTTAAAACCATCCATCGCCCCCGCCTTCACGAAAGCTTCGAGCACACGTTTGTTCACGGTCCGGGTGTTGGTGCGCGCGCAGAAGTCGAAGATATCGGTGAAAACGCCGCCTTCTTGTCTGGCCGCCAGCACCGAGTCGATGGCGATTTGACCAACGCCTTTGATGGCTCCCAAGCCAAACCGAATTTGGCCCGAAGAAAGAACAGTGAAATCGGTGTCGCTTTCGTTGATGTGCGGTGCGAGGACTTCGATCGTGTGCTTCTTGGCGTCGGCGATATACTTTGTGATCTTGTCCGTGTTTTCCCGCTCAATCGAAAGCAGAGCCGCATAGAACTCCGTCAGGTAATGAGCTTTGAAATAGGCGGTCTGGCAGGTGACCAGGGAGTAGGCGGCGGCATGGGACTTATTAAATCCGTAGCCCGCGAATTTTTCCATGAGGTCGAAGATTTTTTCTACCTTTTCTCTGTCGTAGCCGTTCTTGAGCGCACCCTCGACAAAGCTGACCTTTTGTTTGGCCATCTCCTCCGGCTTTTTCTTCCCCATCGCCCGACGAAGCAGGTCGGCGTTGCCGGCGGTGTAATGCGCTAGTCTCATCGCGATCTGTTGCACTTGCTCCTGATAGACGATCACCCCGTAGGTCTCTTGCAGAATGTCCTTCAAATCTTCAATTTCGTAAGCGACGGGGATTTGACCATGTTTTCTTCCGACGAAGTCGTCCAACATTCCGCTTCCGATGGGGCCAGGCCGATAAAGCGCGTTGCTCGCGACGATATCTTCAAAAGAGTCGGGACGTAGTTTCTTCATCAGGTCTTGCATGCCGGAAGACTCAAGCTGAAACACGCCCAGCGTGTCGCCCTTGGAAAGCATCTCGTACATGGGCTTGTCGGT
>JAHFFL010000022.1 GCA_023247955.1 Candidatus Omnitrophota bacterium | reverse complement strand
GGATCAACCGGTGACGCTCGCCCAGCGGATCGAGGTTTTGGGGCAGCACGCCGAGTGGTTGAGGAGTGGAGCCGACACGTTTGAAGCAATGGACAAGGCGTTGGTGTTTCAATGGGCGGATGCCGCGCTCACCGGACAATCGCAAGTCACCTACGATGCGCTTAACACCTTGTACGGGCGAATGAAAGACGCCATCGACGCTCTATCGTCCGCCGGTAAGCCGGTGGATTTTCTCCGAATGCTGTCGCTGGTCGGAGTGGACCCCAACACGACCGCCGGCGAGCATTTAACTGAATCCTATCGCCAAGATTATGGATCGAGACAAGCCACTGTAGTTTCTTTTGGCTCTATACTTCCGCTGCCTTCGCCGAATAGAGGTCTCTCTCCTCTGGGTGGTTTTCGAGGAGCGGCTTTCACGAACGCGATAGCACCCGCGGCCGCCACACAAAAAGAGTATCAAGATGCTTTAGACAGAGTGCGTTCCGCGGGAGTACCATCTTCTCAAGCACACCGCGCCAATTTCCTGCCGGCGAACGCCGGAGCCAAGGAGTCCGACGCCGATCGGATTGCGGCCCGCCTCTCGACGGTACTCGATTTAATCAAGGCCTCGGGTCGCGCGGCGGATGTGAAAGTCCTACCGCTTGAGACCGTATTTAGAGAGGGCAAGTTTGACCGGGACTTTTTAAGTATCGCGAATGCTCTCGGCGATAAGCTGGAAAAACAGGTGGTCTTTTATTCTTATGGCGGCCAGACCCGAGTCGCTCAAGCCCAAGCGCAAGTTCCGGCGAATCTCCAGTGGCTGGCCGAGCGCATGGTGTCGGTGCCGCAGGGCCAAAGCGTGATTTCGCAGCTTGAGACATCCGGAGTGCGGGAAACGGGGGCCACACTCCTTTTCGCGGACGACACTCTTGGCCGGTCTAACATCGAATCTTCTCTGGAAAGTACGCCTGACAGGATCCATTTTGTCGTGACGCCGTCTGGTGTCCGGCTTTCCGCGGCTGAAAGCTTGGCGCTCCTTTTCCTCAGCTCTTCCAAGCTCACCGCGCTCGGCAGCCGCGAGCTTTACTCGGCGCCGTTCCGGACCATTTTGGACAATGTCCTCCGGAAAAACAGCGGATGGCTCGGCTTTATCACGGTCCCGATCCGGTTTGCCGAGGAACTCGAGCGGCTTATCCGGTCTCTCGAGACGGAGAGGTTTGTTTAAAAGGGTTTGGTTCAAGCCATTGATTTCCCCTTAGACGAGTGATACAATATAAGTACATTAGGTTAACCATTAGAGGAAAACCGCGATGATCAAACGATTGACCCTTCATGGAAACAGCCTGGCTTTAATCATTGAAAAGGCCATTTTGGAGCTTCTTCACATTACGAAAGACACGCCCCTTAAAATCAGCACGGACGGCAGGAATCTTATCATTTCGCCGAATCAGGACGAAAAAAAGGAAAAAAAACTGAAAGCCGCTCTGGCTAAAATGAACCAGAGGCATTCGAAGACATTGCGCGCCTTGGCCGGTTAACCGGCGTGAAGCCCCCGCTTTTTTTAACGCTCGCCGATGTCGTTGAAATCCACAAAGACCAGATCAACCTTTACGGGGGCCAACAAGGCATACGGGATATGGCCCTGCTCGAATCCGCCCTTGCCCAGCCGGAGGCAAGTTTTGCGGGGGAGTGGCTCCACCCGGATCTTTTTGAGATGGCCTCCGCCTACGCTTTTCATATTTGCATGAATCATCCGTTTTTTGACGGCAGCAAACGCGCGGCGCTCGCTACCGCGCTTGTCTTTCTGGAAATCAATGGGGTTTCAATCCTTGATCCGCTAGGAAGACTGCTGGACGCGATGTTAAAAATGGCGAGTAGTCACCTTTCCAAGAGCGAATTCTCAGAAATCCTTCGTAAACTTCCTAAGCAGAAATGATGTAACATTATTATTATCAATTGGTTATAAAAATAAGTTTCCCTCCTAAATACTTGAATAAAATCCCTGGGGTAGGGTATACTTTAATCAGAAAACCGATGGGGATCGGTTAAGTCAAATAAATAAATAAATGAGTTTAGAATCTACTGAGAGCGGAGTTATAGTTGCTTTTGAAAAACTTATGGTTTTTTGAAGGCCATTTTTTCAACTCAGTTTGTAATGACTTTAAATAATATAAATTGGAAGGAAATTATATAAAACTAAATCGAGAGAAAATATGGAAGAAACGCTGACACCTAATACAACTGAGACGAAGAAATCCCGGTCGCACTATGGTCTGTGGCTCCGGTCTATCTCACTTGTCGTTGTTGTCGCGTTTTTACTTCAAGATGTGGTTTCCGCGCAAGGCGGTACCCCCCTCTGGTCGAATGTAGCCAGGCCCGAAAACGATCCCCGTACGCTTCAAAATAAACTGAACAGCATCCAGATTCCTTCAGATATCGGCCTGGCCCGCAAAGTCGTCGCGAGCGGTTCGGGCGACGTGATCATCAATATCCAGGACGCCCACTCCAAGCTCGGCGCCCAGGAATCCATCACAAAAATCCTTGATAATCTCGTCCGCAATTACAACCTTAATCTTATCGCGGTGGAGGGTTCCACCGACACGATTGATACCTCGCTCATTTCAGGGTTTCCCGTGAAGGAAGTCCGCGAAAAGGCGGGGCAGTATCTCCTGAAAGAGGGCAAGATCAGCGCCGGCGAATTTTACTCGATGGTCTCGGACCAGAAGGTGTCGCTGGTCGGCGTCGAAGACCCTTCGCTGTATTCCGAAAACCTGGAGGTTTTCAAGCGGCTGGTCGAGCAGAAGGCCGCGATACGCAAGGAGCTCAAAGGCCTGCGTCGCGCGGTAAGTGAGCTGGAGGACAAGGTCTATTCTCCGGAGCTCAGGAGCATTTCCCAAAATAAGCTTCTCCAGAAAAACGGCGACATCCGGTTTACCGACTACTGGTCTCGTTCCAGCCGCCTCGCGAAAGAAAAAAATGTCGACACGGCGCGTTACAAGAATCTCTCGAAGCTCGTCGAGGCCGTGGAGCTTGAGAAGGAAATCGACTTCCAGCAGGCCGGAAGCGAGCGCGAAGCGCTGGTCGCGGAGCTCAACCAAAAGCTCCCCAAATCGGAGCTCGAGCGTCTCGTGCTCGAGGCCCTGCAGTTCAAGCAGGGCAAGATCACGCCCGGCGCTTTTCACTACACGCTCGCGAAGATGGCCGGAGAGACGAGCGTCAGCCCCACGGCGTATAAAAATATCATCCTCTACTCGCAGTACGCGGTGCTCTATGAGTCGATCGACCTCATCGCGATCTTTGACGAGGCCGAGCAGTTTGAGGAAGCCCTGAAAGCCAAGCTTTTCCGGAACGACGACGAGCGCCTGCTCTCGCGCTTGTCGCACTGCGCCTCCATCCTCAGCCAACTGCTCGACACGACGCTCACGAGCAAGGACTATGAGTTTTTCGTCCAAAACCAGTCCGGTTGCGAGATCGAAAGTCTGCACCAAAGTTTTCAGCTTCTCGCCGAAAAATACAAAGTGCAGGCCGCGGCCTCCGTTGATTTTGACGCGCTCGAGAAAATGCTCCCGAACGCCAAGCATTTTTATGAACTCGCGACGCAGCGCAACAACATCCTTTTGAAAAACACGCTTGCGCGCATGAAACAGGACAAGACGCAGGTCGCGGCGCTGATCACCGGTGGTTTCCACAGCGAGGGGATCTCGCGGCTCATGGACGAGGAACGGCTATCGTATCTGGTCGTGATGCCGAAGTTCGACGAAAAAGCCCCGGACCGCCCGTACATCGCGATTCTCACCGAGAAGCCGAAAGAGTACGAAGAGGCGTTTAAGGACTCGGATTTTTATATCATGGCCAACAGCATCTTCGACGCGCTTGAGCGGCCCAGCGATGAGCGGTCTCGCATGGAATCCGTGGCGGTGGTGCTGGGGCTGGCGATGGAGCACTTTGACCGGAGAATCTCGGAGAGGGCGTATGCCGAATATATCCAGGCGCTGATGGTTTCTTTTAACGCGATGAAAGAAAAAAGACCGGCCGCCGCGAAGAGCTTGATCACTCCCGAGGTGATCGATCAGGTCTTGAGAGAATCGCTTGAGCGTAAAAACCTTACGATGCGCAAAAACGCGGCCAATGAAAACGAGTACACGCTGTTGTTTCCGCATCCCGACTCCGCCAATTTTTGGCGGGAAGTTTATAAAATCACCTTCGGCGAAAAAGGCCCGAGAGTCGAATGGCTGGGGACTGTAAAATGGGAGGCGGATGGTGTCATTGCGAGGCCCGAAGGGCCGAAGCAATCTATGCAAGCACCAGCCGCAGAGATTGCTTCCCGCCGCAAAGAAGGCGGACAGGCGCAAAAAACGCTCGCAATGACAGGCGAACAACAGCAAGCCGAAGACAAGCTTTTCGCCAAAGTACTGACGCTGACCAAGTCCCGCATCAACCTGAGCGCTGCCGACTTGCCGTCCTATATCGATCGCGCGAAAAATATTTTAAAGCTCCAAATCGAAGTCAGTCCCACACTCCAGGAAAAAATCATTCAGGAAGTTCTCCGACAGTCCGCTCCTCCCGCGCCGTCCCCATCGGTACAGCGTGAGCCAATACCCACCCCGGAGGTGGGTATGGCTGTATTGCGAGGAGGCCTCCGTGGCTCCATAGGAGCGAAGGAGGGCGACGCGGCAATCTCTGCTGGCACCCGCCCCGCCCGCTTTGATTCGCGAAGCGAAGCAGACGGGGCCCGCGCGGCGACCCTTAGTGAAAATAAACAAAAAATTATGGAGTTTATGAAAGCAGGTGACGAGGCGGGCATTAAGGCCTTGGCAGAGTCTCTCCAAGACAGCGATGAACCGGACGATGAGCTAACGGTCGGTTTTGCCGAAAGGGCGCTTGAGGTTTTGCGCACGCTTAAGGCATGGAAGGCCGCCGGAGGACAAGCCAGAGAAATAAAGCGGGTGCTTATCTCCGACGATGAAATCGCAATATCTAACTTGTCTAAGATATTTTTTAGAGCCATATTGGGTGAGGGAGTGAAGATTGAGACTACGGATAGCTCCGAAGAAGCTTTTCGGATGGCCGAAGCCGCGAAAGAAACCGGCACGCCGTATGATCTTATCGTGGCGGACAGAAACACGAAATCAGAATGGACCGGCACGAAATTATTCAGCGAACTCAGGAAAGACGGGCATGATTCCATTCTCATGATGACAAGTGGCGACCTTGAAGAGAGATTCAAAGAAGGAATAGATCTTAGCCAGATAGGCCCCGCGCTTTATTTGGGCAAATTAAAGGATTCCGACCTTCTCTGGCACATTATAAGCGTCGTCGGCATCCGCGCTGCCGCCACAACGTCGGCAGGCCCACGGGCTGCGACGGTGGTTTTCGACGAGGCGCGTGCGAAGGAGTTTGCGCGGAGCCTTGCTTCACAATTGGAAGAGGGAGCGCGCGAACTGGATGGGATATTGACGCGTATCGGGCGAAAGGAAGCAAACGTCACCGAGCTTGCCACGGAGACCGTTCGTCTTTTGTCGGCGATTGACCCTACGGTACATACCGATGACCCGTCCCTCAGAATGGTTTTGAAATCCCTTCAAATCACCTCAAAGCTTTCTTCGAGAGTTTTAGCGGGCAACGCGCTCCTCGTGATCCAAGACCAGGAGGTGCCGGCTATCGAAGAGCAATTAAAACAATCGACGGTGGAAAAGACCGTGCGGACCTCGCCGGTCGCGAGACTTTTCAGCCGTTTTGTACGCAAGCGCGAAGAAATTCAACTGCCTGCGGATACGCTTGAATCAGCCCTTCGAAACACTCGTTTTACTACCGGTGTTTTGATGAACGCCGCGAAGGCCCTGCAGAATTTCGCCGACTCTGTCTCGGTCCGTTTCGCGGATGAGAGCCAGACGATCGTGGATCTCGACTGGTATTTTGATCACGGGCCCGAGACGGCCGCCGCGCCGGAAAAGGCCCGGGAACCCGCCTCCATTGATGAGTTTGCCAGAAACGGAGCTGGCGCTTATGCGAGAGTTCTCAAAGGTTTCATGAAAGAAGAACACACGCTGTCGGACGAGAAAGCCATCGGGCGATTGAAGGAATCGGTGGATTCCTTGTTGTTGCGTATCAGAAAATCGGTGGAGCAAGGAAAAATACCCGCCTACACGGACGTCGTGAGACACCTCGGTACTACGGAAGAGTCTGTCGTGCCGGATTTGGAAGGGGAACTGCAGTTGTTTTCAGGATACATTCGCCTCGTCCTTGAGCCGAGCAAAGATACGAAAGAAACCAATATCGAGACGTTAGAAGGGGATCTCCGGCTTCTTAAGAAACTTACCGAAACTCTTGCTTACTATTCCGGGGACCCCGAGCTGGAGCCCGAAGCCGCCGCGGCGCGCGACCGCGTGATTAGGTACAAGGCCCAGAGCGTCAAGCAGGTGGAGAAAAGTGTTCGCGCGTCAATTGGCGAGGTCATGGTGTATCAGCTTCAGGGAAATTTATCTTCGGCTGTTTCCTGGGCCAGCATGGTTCAGACTGATATTGAATATTCACTGAGGAATCTGGATCTTATCGAACACGCGAAGTCTGCGAGTGAGTCCGGCAAGGATTTTTTGGACGTGAGGGCCCGCGCGGCGGAGATCCGGCAAACATTAAGGGGGGAGTCGGAGTTGCTTCGGGGTATTCTTGGAAGGACGCCAAAGGCCAAGTGGACACCGGTCGGGCATAGTCCCTCAAATGACATTTTTGTGTACCGGGAGGAAAATTCCGACGGGGACAATTTGGTTTTTGTTTCCGCGAAAAATCAAGATGTTTCGAGAGAACCTGTCAGCCGTCTAAAAAACAATTCGTCCAATGTCTCGTTCGATGGGCAGATATTTTTCCTTAAAAACGGCGAGCCCTCCGACCAGCTTTTTTGGGGGAAATTTGAGGGGAATGAAGAAAAGCAGCGCGTTTTGGTGGGCTGGGTTCTCCAACCTGCGCGGGGTCTTACGCAAAGGTCACTCTTAGATATTCATAAAGAAGCGACGGTACCTGCAGCGCCCCTTGACGAGGCAGAGCGTCTCAAACAGCAAAGAGAGATTGAGGCCCAGATCCGAGCGACCAAGACTAGGATCCGAGAACTTGAGACGGACAGTCTCAAGGGGGTCGAAGAAATTAGGGAGGGTATTCGGGATAAAAAATCGCGGGAAGAACTTTTGCCGATACGGGATCGGATTGAGAGAAACCACAATGAGACGGAACGGCTGAAGACCACGCTCGCGGACCTTGATCAGAAATTAAAAGGTTTGCGCTTGGCGGCAGGGCGGGATCTCCGCAAGGAAGCGGACGATCTTTTGGCCGGCTACCAACCGTCCGCGGAAGGGAATGCTGTCGGGAAGCAGAAAGAACTTCTTCGTCAGGCCGACGATCTCCTGACGCAGTCATCTTCACCAGCTCCGTCTATTGTATTACCTCAAGCGACGCTTGCGCCCGCGCCACCGACGACCAAAGAGCAGGTTATTGACGGGATTAAAACGCAAGTCTATCACGAGATTTGGCAGGCAATGGAGCAAGGAACGATTGATAAAAGCAATCCAAATTCGCGGATCAATGAGGCAGTTGAGCGGGCTTGGCAAACATCGAAGTATAGCGCATGGCAAAACGTGAATGGTGTTTCCGGAGAGATATTGTCTTACGCCAACCAGCTGGCTGAACAAATCCTTAGTGGGAAACCCTTACCCCCGCTCGTCATTACTATCGGAGAAGACTCGTCGGTTCGTCAGATTGGGCCTGCCAAAGAGGTTGTCGCGCCCGGACCTGCTGAAGAGCTTATTGTGATCGGCAAAACCCGCGAGCAAAAGATTGCGGAGTTCGCGAAGCGACTACCCAAGGCCACGGAAGAGGAACTTATCCAGGCCATGGATGAAGGGACATTTTTTGACGCGGCGCGTGTTGTTTTGGCTAAGCGGAAGAGTGTTTTAGGTTGGTTTGCAACACCCTCTCTCCCGGGACAAAAAATCGCGGAAGGTCTTCAAGCCGCCGCTGAGAAAAAGATGCCTCAATGGTCGGACGATAAAATCCATGAGTTTCTCGACGGGCTGTGGGAACTGAATAAAACGTTGGCTTTATTTAAAAAATTTCGGCACAACATCGAAAGTGCTTTGGCCAACTGTGATTCGGTGCTGATGCGCAGGCGTTATATCGCCGGAGACGATGCCGGTGTTGCCGCTATTTTAACACATGCCCATGAACAATCCGGCTCTCTGGGGGATGAGCTCCGCAAACGGATGCAGTCCATGCTTCATCTGAACGAATGGCCGACCGCCCCGCCTCAAACGGACGAGGAAAAAATCTCCCAAGGCAAACGGCAGATTTTCCGCATTATCTCGGTTTGGAACGGCAAGACCGACCTTCAAAAAGCGGTCAACGAGTATGTGCTGGGTCAGCTTGCGGGCGGGCCGGTGCGCGAGGCGCTTACCGGCTATGCAGAGACGGCGCTTGAGCCGCTGCGAGTGGCCAGTATCGATAGGGAAGTGGTGGAAAGACTAGGGCTTGAACTGGCCCGCCTGAAGGTTGAGGAAGAAAAACTCGGGCCGGCCAAGGCCCGGGAACAGGGAATTTGGGAAAAAGAAGCGGAAGCCAAAAACGCATTCCTTAAAATGGTTCCGGCAGCCACTGGTTATCCTCTCGAGGCGTCTTTGCCGGCGTATGAAAAACATATTGCGTTGGACGATTTGTGGGACGAGTTGCAAAGGATTGAGAATTTTGTTTCTCATGAAGCTCGCACGCTTGCATTGTCACCACAGGCGTTTGAAACGCATCAGGAGAGACTTGCGGATCTTTTGCTGTCGGTTGCGTTTCTCAACCGTCAAAGAATAGGTACCCGCGGCCCCATTTTTTTTGAAGCCCGGGATGAGGCCATCCGCCAGATCACTCAGCAAATAAGCGAAGCGCAGTCTGCGCTTCAAGCGGCGCTTGATGAAGGGGACCGGGCTGTCGCGTCGGCGAGCAAAGAGGCCCTAGATGCCGCCCATACAAAGGCCGCCGCGCAGATTACGATACTCCAAGCCCAGATTCAAAAAGCGGGAGGTATCCGCAAAGCCGCCGATGATGAGTTGAAAGCGCTTCTTGAACAATTAAGCGTTTCTTTAGCTCAAACTCAAACCCGTATGGATGCTCAAAAAGCCGCGCTTGAGAAAAAAGCCGGTGAAGCGAAAGTGGAGGAGGCCATCTCTTTATTCGAAGAGGTTTTGGCTGCAGAGAATGTTTCTGACGCGCAGCAAAAGATTGACGCTGCTGAAGCGCTTCTGGCGGGCAAAACGCTTGAAGCAGAAAAATCAGCCCGTGTGAACGAAGCACGCCAAACGGCGAACGAGGCACTGGGGGCGCTGAAAGCGAGGTTGATGGAGTGGCGGGCCGGGACGATTGAAGATGTACACTCGTTGCTTAACCGGGCCGCCGCCCAGACGGATTTGGCGGAAGCCAAAGATTTATTCTATTCAGCTGTTGACCTAGCTAAGCAAATAGAAATTTCCGAGGTGGATCAACCTCGAATTCACGAGGCGGTTCTTCCCGCGGAGATAACCATTAAAGATTTGGAAGAGAAACAGCTTGCCCAAGTAAGGACCAGAATCGGAAATGCTTGGTTGTCGCCCGACATCCAAACCGGATTGAACGCGATCCTTGAAGGCCTTTATGATCATCTTATGGTTTTAATGGAACTTGAGCCGATTGCCGACAGCTTGGCGGCTAAGGATAGACAGGCGGTCATCCAAACCCGCCGCGAGGTATTACAGATCGATATGGAACGACTGAAAAGCTACGGCGAGCTTTTGAAACGAGCGAGGGAGTTGGCGGCAAAGAATCCTGGGAGCAAAGAGCTTTCTGAAAGCGTCGGAAAGATGAATCAGATTTTCCTCGACGCGAGATCATCCATCATGGCCCTCGCGAACGCGGCCAAAGGCGTGAGGCAAGCAAACGAAGCCACGCCTCCAGATAATGATCCTTTTGCGGATATTTTTGCCGGAATAGACCAGATAACCGCCGACGCGGCGCCGACCGGACTGCCCCAACCCCAAAACCCCGCTGTATCGCAGACAGGCCCTCCGGTGCAGCGAGTTTCTCCATCTCTTTCAGCTCCAGCCGTTCCTCCGCCTCTACCTTCTTCCGTCTCCGCCTCACCGGCGGCTGCCGCTTCACCCGCCCAACTGACCGACTCGGAACTTGTCAAACAACGCATCGAAAAAGGATTTTTCAGAAAGCTTGTCCGCCGCGCGACAGTCGGCGGCGTGCTTGGAGCAGTCTCAGGATTTATTATCGGAAAGATAGCGACTCTGGCGCTTGCCGCCTCGGGGATCACCGCTCCCGTGATTTTTATCGCGGCGCTTGGCGCTTTAATAGGTGTTTTTATTTCCGGTGGGA
>JAHFFL010000180.1 GCA_023247955.1 Candidatus Omnitrophota bacterium | reverse complement strand
CGCTCACGCTCCGACTCCGGCTCTTCCCGAAGGATATCCTCCGCCCTTTGTCTGGTCAAATAACCCTCAATTTGTTTATCCAAGGTGTCTTTTGGTTCGTTTACCGTCACCGTTTTATCCCCCTACCCTACTGGACGACTGAGCCCGCATTTTTCGTTCACTCCATAAGCCCTTTTTCCAAAAATCTTTTCCTCAGCTTCTCTTTAGTGCGACGAAGCACGGTCGATACCGTGTCTTGGGGAATCCCAAGGCCTTGCGCAATCTCACGATGGCTTTTCCCGTCCAACCAATGCCATTCGGCGCAAAGGCGCTCCTTGGAGGAAAGCTCCCCAAGCACCTCCGCAACCACGGCGTCCGATTCTCTTTTCGCGGCGGTTTCTGAGGCGCTCGGACCGAAAAATGCGAGCTCACCTTCCGGACCCTCATCGGTCTCTTCTCCCGCGCCGATATCCTTGACCGCCCAGCGCCGAAGGGACTTGGCCTTGTCCATTGCGAGATGACAAGCCGTGACACTCAGGTATTTGCGTATGCTCTCGGCGTTCCGGAGCCGCGCCAGATAATCCCCTTCCAGGAGCCGTCTGAAAAACTCCTGAAACAAATCGTCCAAGAGATCCTGCCGTCCGCGGTAAGCGGTGCTCTCCAGGGCTTTGCGAAGACTCCAGTAAACGAGTCTGGAAAAGCGGTCCACAAACGCCGACCAGGATTCCTTTTGGCCTTTTAAACAGCCGGCGACAAGCGCTTCATCGGCGAGCGGGCACGAATTCGGCATTACTACTGAGCCTTCACTAAATTCAGGTCCCGATCTTTACGTTTCTCAAGATGCGTTCAAGCGTCGCGACCGCCGACAGGATCGCAAGCCGGCTTGTCTTGGGGTTTTCTTCCGACGGAAAATTTTCGGTGCGCGTGTAAAAAGAGCCGAAGTCGCCCTGCACATACACCTCGTGCACATTCACCAGCATGTGGGGGCTCGCGATGATGCGAACCTTGGTTTTTTTGGCGCCGAGACCTACGAGACTCAGCGTTGCGGAGACATTGATATTCTTCGGAAAACCCCGCACGGCCTGCAACGCGTTGCCCTCAAACAAAACTTTTTCCTGTTTCAAATTTTTCAAGCTGATCCCGTGCTTCAAAACGTACGGCGAATCCTCAAAACCCTGGGGCGGCTTGCGAGTCGTCAGCAGGACCCGGTGGATCTTGCCGATATTCGCCGCCTTCAGCCCGTCAATCCCCACCACGCCCCCGCTCGGCAGGTACAGGCAACACCGGTGCGTACGCGCAAGATCAAAAATCTCCTTTTCCTTGCCTAGGATTCCGCCAACGCTCATGATCATCACGTCTTTCCCGAGCGAAAGCGCTTTTTTGGCCACTTCATACGAGGCGTGTTTGGACGCCGCCTCGATCACGAGATCGCACTGTTTGGCCAATTGATCCATAGTGAGTATTTTGGGTTTTCGCTTGAGGGTCTTCTGAAGACGCCGCGCGTGGGCTGGGTCGAGGTCCGAGATCGCTTCGAGGGTGACTTCGCCGGAAAATCTTTTTTCGCAGGCCTTCGCCAACTCCCACCCGATGGTCCCACAGCCGATAATGCCGACTTTAATCATAAACGGTGTGAAAACTCCTATTCACCTTAAAACCAAAATTCGAAACTCGAAATCCTAAACAAATTCCAAACTCAAAATTCTAATAACCTAAACACGTGTTCGGAATTTTGGTTATTGAGATTTTGAATTTGTTTCGTATTTCGGATTTCGTGCTTCGGATTTATCGATTTTTTTGACTTTATTTCTATCGTCCACAAAAATGACTTTCGGGCGGTGTTTTTTTATTTCTCCGTCGCTCAAAAGCGCGTACGAAATAATAATCACGCGGTCGCCGACCTGCGCCCAGCGCGCCGCGGCGCCGTTCATACAAATAATCCCTGACCCCGGCTCCCCCTCCATCACGTAAGTCTCCACTCTCGTCCCGTTATGCAGGTTCACGATTTGCACACGCTCGTACTCGCAGATGGAAGTGGCGGAAAGCAGGTTTTTATCGATGGTGATTGAGCCGGTATAACGAAGGTTCGCCTCAGTGACCGTCGCGCCGTGAATTTTTGATTTCATTAAAGCTCTAAGCATCAGGGGATCCTTACCAAGAGGTTATCGATAAGCCGTGTTTTTCCGAAAAAGACGGCAAGCGCCGCAAGCGCGGTCCTGCCCTTTTTTAATTCTACCATAGCGCCAAGGTGCTCGGCATCGACTATTTCGGCGTAGTCCGCTCTCGCCCGTGAAAGATCCCGCACTTCCCGGAGCAGCGTTTGTCTGAGTCGTGTGACGCGCCGCTCGCCCGAGCGAATCTTGTCGGCGGTCCGGCGGAGCGCACGGTAGAGGGCCGCCGCCTGGCGCCGTTCCTCAGCGGACAAATAAACATTACGGGAACTCATCGCAAGCCCGTCCTTTTCCCTGACAGTAGCCACCAGCCGCGCCTGCGCCGGGAAATCAAGATCCTTGATGAGACGCTCCACCACTTTAAACTGCTGGTAGTCCTTTTGACCGAGATAAACATGGTCCGGAGCTACAATATTTAAAAGCTTGGCTACCACGGTCGCTACACCCCCAAAATGAACAGGCCGGGATTTCCCGCAAAGCGGTTGTGAAAGCTCTTTGACGATGACGCGCGACTGAAAACCCCGCGGGTAC